>JAEZKN010000270.1 GCA_023415395.1 Actinomycetes bacterium | reverse complement strand
GCGGCCGCGCCCCCCCAACGCCGGTCAGCGCCGGTCAGCGCCGGTCAGCGTCGTCGCCGCTGCTGCTCGATCAGCCGCTCCTGGAGGTGCACGGTCCCGTCGTTGCGCGTCCAGACCCCCTCGCTGTCGAGCACCCACGCGTTCGTGCCCTCGTCGAAGGCGAGGTCGAGCAGGTCGGCGATCGCCCCGGTCTCCTCGGCGCCGGGCAGCCGCACCAGCACCTCGACGCGCCGGTCCAGGTTGCGGTGCATCATGTCGGCCGAGCCGATCCACGCCTCGGGCTCGCCGGCGTTGTCGAACCAGAAGATGCGGCTGTGCTCGAGGAAGCGCCCCAGCACCGACCGCACGGTGATCGTCTCCGACAGGCCGGGTACGCCGGGGCGCAGCGCGCAGATGCCGCGCACGAGCAGCTCCACCCGCACGCCGGCCTGCGAGGCGAGGTAGAGCGCGTCGATGACGGCCTCGTCGACGACCGAGTTCGCCTTGATCCGGATCCGGGCCGGGTGGCCCGCCTGGAGGTGGGCGATCTCACGGTGGATCCGCTCGACCAGGCCGGTCCGGATCGAGTCGGGGGCGACCAGCAGCTCGTCGTACGTCGCGTTGCGGGAGAACCCCGACAGGTTGTTGAAGAGGTGGGCGACGTCCTCGCCGATCCGCTCGTTGACGGTGATCAGCCCGAGGTCCTCGTAGAGGCGCGAGGTCTTCGGGTTGTAGTTGCCGGTGCCGATGTGGGTGTAGCGGCGGATGCCGTCGGGCTCGTCGCGCACGACCATGGCCAGCTTGCAGTGGGTCTTGAGCCCGACCAGGCCGTAGACGACGTGGCAGCCGGCCTGCTCGAGCTTGCGGGCCCAGCGGATGTTGGCCTGCTCGTCGAAGCGCGCCTTGATCTCGACGATCACCAGCACCTGCTTGCCGGCCTCGGCGGCGTCGATGAGGGCGTCGATGATCGGGGAGTCGCCGGAGGTGCGGTAGAGCGTCTGCTTGATCGCCAGCACGTGCGGGTCGGCCGCCGCCTGCTCGATGAAGCGCTGGACCGACGTCGCGAACGAGTCGTAGGGGTGGTGGAGCAGCACGTCGTGGCGCCGGGCTGCCTTGAAGACGTCCACGGGCGCCGCCGACTCGACGTCGGAGAGCCGGGAGTGGGTCGTCGGCAGGTACGCCGGGTACTTCAGCTCCTGGCGCGGCAGGTCGGCGATGTCGTGGAGACCGCGCAGGTCGAGGGGGCCGCGGAGCCGGAAGACCTCCTCGTCGCTGACGCCGAGCTCGGAGACGAGCAGGTCGAGCACCTGCGGCGCGATCGACTCCTCGACCTCGAGCCGCACCGGCGGCCCGAAGCGGCGGCGGAGCAGCTCCTTCTCGAGCGCGGCGAGGAGGTTCTCGGCGTCGTCCTCCTCGACCTCGAGGTCCTCGTTGCGGGTGACCCGGAAGGTGTGGACCTCGAGCACGTCCATGCCGGGGAAGAGCCGCTTGAGGTGCTCGCCGATCACGTCCTCGAGCGGCACGAAGCGCTGGTTGCCGACCGGCACGAAGCGGGCGAAGATCGGCGGCACCTTCACCCGGGCGAAGTGGTCCTTGCCGGTCTTGGGGTTGCGCAGCAGCACGGCCAGGTTGAGCGACAGCCCGGAGATGTAGGGGAAGGGGTGGGCCGGGTCGACGGCCAGCGGGGTGAGGACGGGGAAGACCCGGTCCTTGAAGAGCCGCTTGCAGAGCTTCTGCTCCTCGCGGTCCAGGTCGGCCCAGCGGACGAGCTCGATGCCCGCCTCGGCCAGCGCGGGCACGACGTCGTCGCGGAAGACCCGCGCCTGGCGCTCGGAGAGCTCGCGGGTGGTGGTGAGGATCAGGTCGAGCACCTCGGCCGGCATCAGCCCCGAGGCGGCCGGGACGGCGACGCCGGCGGCGATGCGGCGCTTGAGGCCGGCCACGCGGACCATGAAGAACTCGTCGAGGTTGCTGGTGAAGATGGCCAGGAAGCGGGCCCGCTCCAGCAGCGGCAGCTGCGGGTCCTCGGCGAGCTCGAGCACGCGCTGGTTGAACCGCAGCCAGGACAGCTCGCGGTCGAGGAAGCGGTCTTGGAACTTCTCCACCGCCTCGAGGGCGTCGTCGTCGGGGACGTAGGGCGGCTCGACCTCGAAGGTCTCCTCGGGCACGCCCTCCCCGTGGACGGTCGGCGGCACGCTCTCGAGCGACATGCCTCACAGTCTGGCACCGCGGGGTGAACGGTAGGTTGCGACGCGTGAGCCTGCGCGAGCGCCTCGACCGCATCGGACTGCACACGGCGATGGGCCTGCCCGAGTCCGTGCAGCGCCGGCTGGCCGGCAAGCCGGTCGTCCGGGACGGGCAGACGCTCGACCCCGACGTCCAGCTGATGCTCGCCCTGCAGCGGGTGACGCGCGAGCCGAGCCCGGGGGACCAGCCGGTCCCGGAAGGCCGCCGCACCATCCTGCGGGCGACCCGGCTGACCGGCGGGCGCCAGCCGATCGGCTCGGTGCGCGACCTCACGGTGGCCGGCCGTCCGGCCCGCCTCTACACCCCGTCCGCGCCCGGCGGTCGGGTCGAGACCCCTGGGCCGCTCCTCCTCTTCTTCCACGGCGGCGGCTTCATGCACGGCGACCTCGACTCCCACGACCCGGCGTGCCGCTTCCTCGCGGAGCGGTCGGGGGTGCGGGTGCTGGCCGTCGACTACCGCCTCGGGCCCGAGCACCGCTTCCCGGCGGCGTACGACGACGCGGTGGCGGCGTACCACTGGCTGGTCGAGCACGCGGCCGAGGTCGGGGCCGACGTCGAGCGGCTCGCGGTCGGAGGCGACTCCGCGGGCGGCAACCTCGCGGCCGGTGTCGCGATCGAGGCGGCGCGGGCCGTGCTGCCGCTGCGCTTCCAGCTGCTCGTCTACCCCGCGACCGACGGGAGGCGCGACACCGAGAGCTCGCGGCTCTTCGCCGACGGGTTCTTCCTGACCAGCGCCTACATGGAGCTGGCCAACGCCAGCTACGCGACCGGCGACGCCGACCTCGACGACCCGCGCTACTCCCCGCAGCACGCCGACCTGCCCGCCGGGCTCGCGCCGGCGTTCGTCGTGACGGCCGGCTTCGACCCGCTGCGCGACGAGGGCGAGGCCTACGCCCGGCGGCTCGCCGAGGCGGGCGTCACGGTGGACCTGCGCCGCTTCCCCGGCCAGATCCACGGGTTCTTCAACATCGTCGGCGCCGGTCGCACGAGCCGGGCCGCGAACGCGCTGATCGCCGCCAAGCTGAAGGTCGCGCTCAGCGCCTGAACAGGCCCTTCTTCTGGCTCTGCTCCACCTGCTCGGCCCGGACCCGCTCGAGCTCGGCGGCCAGCTCGCGCGCCTGCTCCTCGGCCTCCGCGCGCTCGCGCATGGCGTCCTCGGCGATCTCGGCCTGCCGGCGTACGGCGGCCTCGACCGCGCTG
>JAEZKN010000259.1 GCA_023415395.1 Actinomycetes bacterium | reverse complement strand
ACCCGGGGGCGTCGAGGACCGCGGCGAGCACCGCGGCCACGTCGGCCCGGGTGACGTCGCCCCGGGCCACGTCCGGTCCGAGCGCGACCTTGCCGGTCGCGGGGTCGTCGGTGAGCCGGCCCGGCCGGATGATCGTCCAGGCCAGCCCGCTGTCGCGCAGCGCCGCGTCCGCGTCCCGCTTGGCCTCGACGTAGGCCCGCCAGACGTCGGTGGTGTCGGCAGGCAGCGGGTCGTCCACTCCGATCGCCGAGACCTGGACGAACCGCTCGATGCCCGCCTGCCGAGCGCCCTCGATCGACTTCAGCGACCCCTCGAGGTCGACGGTGCGCTTGCGTTCGATGTTGCCGTCGGGCCCGCCGCCCGCGGCGAAGACGACGGCGCCGCACCCCTCGAAGGCGGCCGCGAAGGCCGCGGCGTCCTGCTGCTCGATGTCGAGCAGGCGCACCTCCGCACCCCGCTCCTCGAGGTCCGCGCGGTACGCCTCGCGGCGCACGAGCGCGACCGGGTCGTGGTCCGCACGACGCAGGACGTGGATGAGCTGGCGGGCCACCTGGCCGTTGCCTCCGACGATCGCGATCCGAGTCATGCGTTCACCGTACGAGTGAGCCGGTGAGGACCGACCACGCCGACCCGGGGGCTGCGCGGGGTGAGCGGGGGTGCTCCGCGTCAGAGCCCGGTGTCGTCGGTCGACTCGAAGCCGTTGCGGAAGCCCCACGCGACGGCCTGCGCGCGGTTGGTCACGCCGATCTTGCGGTACGCCGTGCGGATGTAGGTCTTGACCGTGTTGATGCTCAGGTAGGCCCGGGCTGCGATGTCCTCGTTGGTCAGCCCGCGGACGATGAAGGTGAGCATCTCGGCCTCGCGCTCGGAGAGGCCGTGGGCCTGCCCGGGCCAGGTCGCGGCGACCGCCTCGCTCTCGTGCGGCGCAGGGTAGTCGCGATCGTGGAGGGCGACGATGCCAGCCACGAGCTCGGCGGCGCTCAGGCTCTTCGACAGGTAGCCCGCGGCACCGGCGGCACGGGCGGCGGCCTCGGGATACTCCTCCCAGGCGTAGACGACGACCTGGGCGTCGTTCTCCTGAACCATCCGGCGCAGCTTGCCGTCGTCGCCCGGCAGCCGCCCGAAGGTGTCGAAGAGGATGACGTCGGGCCAGTGCGCCGGGTGCGGGTCGGTCGAGATGTCCACGATCTGCACCTGCTCGGGGTAGCGCGAGAGCATCGCGGCCAGGCCGAGCAGGGCGATCTCGAAGTCGTTGGACAGCGCGACCCGGACCGGCCGCAGGTCCTCGTCAGCCACGGCAGTGCGCCTCGGTGAGGCGCTGGACCGGGCTCTCGATGCCCCACCTCTTGCCGAGCTCGGCGACCCTCGCCAGGTCGCGGGGCTCGCGGGGGAGCGCGGTGTCGGGGCGGCCGAGGTCCAGGTCGCGGGCGACCGCCACCACCCGGGGGGCGACCTCGAGGTACGCCGCCGCGGCCTTGATCTTGCCGCGCGGGCCGGGCCCGAGCTCCGCGTCGGGGTCGAGCGAGGCGGCGACGATGCCCGCCATGTCGTCGAAGCGTCCCAGCAGCGTCGCGGCGGTCTTCTCCCCGACGCCCGGGACGCCGGGCAGCCCGTCGGAGGCGTCGCCGCGCAACGTCGCGAAGTCGGCGTACTGGCGGGCCTCGATGCCGTACTTGTCCCGCACCCAGTCGTTGGTGACCCGCTCGTGCCTGCCCACCCCACGCGCGATGTAGAGCACGCGCACGTCGCGCTCGTCGTCGACGAGCTGGAAGAGGTCGCGGTCCCCGGTCACGATGTCGCCCGGCTGCCGGGCCTGGGCGGCGAACGACCCGATGACGTCGTCGGCCTCGTAGCCGTCCTTGCCGACCACGCAGATCCCGAACGCCTCGAGCACGTCGAGGATGATCGGGACCTGCGCCTCGAGCGGGTCCGGCACCTCCTCGACGTCAGGGGCGTCGGATCGCTCGGCGACGACGCGGTGCGCCTTGTAGGAGGGCAGGAGGTCGACGCGCCACTGGGGTCGCCAGTCGTTGTCCCAGCAGCAGACCAGGTCGGTGGGCCGGTAGTCGGCGACCAGGCGCGCGATGAAGTCGAGCATGCCCCGCACAGCGTTGACCGGCGTACCGTCGGGCGCCTTGATCTCCGGCACGCCGAAGAAGGCCCGGAAGTACAGGGAGGCGGTGTCGAGGAGCATCAGGCGTCCGGGCTGGTCGGTCACGTCCCGCATCCTGCCACGGGCCGATACCCTGCTGCCGTGACTCAGACTGGGCTCGAAGCCACGGATCGCAAGATCCTCGGCCTGCTCGCCGCCGACGGCCGGATGTCCTTCACCGATCTCGGCAAGGCGACCGGTCTGTCGACGTCCGCCGTGCACCAGCGGGTGAAGCGGCTCGAGTCGCGCGGGCTGATCACCGGGTACGGCGCCACGATCGACCACGAGCAGCTCGGCCTGCCGCTGACCGCGTTCATCTCGATCCGTCCGATCGACCCCTCCGAGCCCGACGACTCGCCGGAGCGGCTGCGCGCCATCGAGGAGATCGAGTCGTGCTGGTCGGTCGCCGGGGACGAGTCCTACATCCTCAAGGTCCGCGTCGCCACGCCGACCGCGCTCGAGGACCTGCTGGCCCGCATCCGCGCGGCCGCGAACGTCTCGACCCGGACGACCATCGTGCTCTCCACGCCCTACGAGGGGCGCCCCGTCAGCTGAGGCCACCGTCGAGGTCGTCCAGGAGCCGGGCCGCCTCGGCGAGCTGAGCCCCCGGACGCCCGCTCGGGCGGATGGCCGGCCGGGCCGGCGACACCAGCACGGTGCCGTCGACCCGGAGCACCCGCAGCCCGAGCACGCGTCCGAGCAGCTGGGTGCGGACCACGATCCCGTCCGAGAGGTCGCTGGCCGGGCTCGGCTCCACCGGGGCCACGCCGCCGGTGACCGGCCCATGCCGCCAGTGGTCGGTCCGTGCGGTCCGGCTC
>JAEZKN010000223.1 GCA_023415395.1 Actinomycetes bacterium | reverse complement strand
CGCGCGGCCGTCGCCGCCGCGGGAGAACGGGGTGGGCCCCGACCCCTTGAGGTGCAGGTCGCGCAGGCGACCCTCGGCGTCGGTGAGCTCGCCGAGCAGCAACGCCCGGCCGTCGCCGAGACGCGGGTTGTAGCCGCCGAACTGGTGGCCGGCGTACGCCTGGGCCACCGGGGTCGAGCCCGGCAGGTCCAGCGTCCCGGTCAGCAGGCGCAGGCCGTCCGGGCTGCGCAGCGCGTCCGGGTCCAGCCCGAGCTCGGCCGCGAGCGACTCGTCCAGCACCAGCAGCCGCGGCTCCGGCGCCTCCTCGCCCTGCCAGGGCACGGCCAGCTCGGCGAGCTCGGTCGCGTAGCGGTTGCCGAGCCGGAGGGCAGCGGGAGTCGTCACCCCGTCGAGCGTACCGATCGGCAAGGAGCCGGCTACGGCGCGTGGTCGCCCTGGTCGTCCTCCACGTCGAGCCGCTTGATCAGCTGGGTGTCGGTGAAGGTGACCTCGACGCTCTCGAAGCCCTTGTGGCGCTGGGCCCGCGCGTAGCCGGCGTACGCCCGGCGGTCGGCGTCGGTCAGCGTGACCTTGTCGGTGAACGGCGTGAGCAGCGCCCGCGGCCACAGCCGGCGCTCGAGGACGACGTTGACCTCGATGCCGAGCACACCGATGACCGCGGTCAGCCAGAGCAGGCCGATCAGGCCGAGGACGAGGCCGAAGGTCTGGTTCATCGCGCTGGTCTCGGTCAGCACGTTCGTGACGTAGAGCGTGCCGACGCGCTGGAGCCCGATCCACAGCAGCGAGGCGGTGACAGCGCCGGGCACGGCCCCCGTCCAGAGGTTGTGGCTGCGGGCCGCGCCCACCCGGAAGAGCGCGGTGAGCACGGCGGTGTTCACGACGACCGTGAGCAGCGTGATCGGCCAGCGGTACGACGAGAGCGTGTCGCCCAGGACCTGGGTGTTGGCGGCGAGGGTCGAGAGGATCGAGATGGCGAGCACCGCGACGCCCGCGGTCACCAGGAGGAAGAGGCTCTTGAGCCGGAGCAGGATCGGGTTGGGGCGGCTGTTGCGCGGCACCGACCAGGCCACGTTGAGCGCGTTCTGCAGCGCCTGCCCCAGCCCCATCGCACCGTAGAGGGCGACGAGGCCACCGATGACGATCGCGGAGGTCGAGCCGGTGAGCCCCTCGGGCCGGCCGAGCTGGTCGCCGATGATCGGGAACTGCGCGAGCGCGGAGTCGATCAGGTCCTCCTGGAGCTCCTGGTTGCCCTGGAGGATGAAGCCGAGGATCGAGGAGCCGAGCAGCAGCAGCGGGAAGATCGCGATGAACGCGTAGTAGGTGATGATCGAGGCGAGGTAGTTGCCCTGGTCGTCGAAGTACTTGTAGATCACCGCGAGCGGGTAGCCGAGCACCGACCACCGCTGTTGAGCGCGATCCGCGCCGTCGATGACCGTGCCCACCCCGCCACGCTAGCGGGGAGACGGACCCGGATCCGGCAGCGTGGGCATCTCCAGCCCGGTGCGCCGCCCGACCAGCACCGCGCGGGTGACCGAGGCGGTGCCGAAGCGGTCGCGCACCCGGTCGAGTGCGGCGTCCAGCCCCGACTCGTGCACGTCGTGGTCGAACAGCGGGAGCTCGAGCTGCTGCGACCGGCCGTCGACCAGGCCGGAGATCGTGACGCCGAGCAGCGTGCAGCCCTTCTCCTCGATCAGCGGCCAGCTCGTGGCGAGCAGGCGCCGTCCGGTCTCGAGCCAGGTCGCGGTGGTCGCCGTGGAGTGCGCCAGCGTCGCGGATCGCGTGGCCCGCGTGAAGTCGTCGAAGCGCAGCCGCAGCGTGAAGGTCTGGCCGATCCGCTCCCCCGCCCGCAGCCGCCGCGAGACCCGGTCGACCAGCCCGGCGAGCAGGGCGTCGAGCTCGGTCCGGTCCTTCGGCCTCCCCGGCCGCCCGATCGCGCACTGGGACCCGATCGAGCGGCGCCGGCGACCCACCTCGACCGGCCGCGGGTCGAGGAGGTTGGCCAGCGCCCACAGGTGCCGGCCGGCCGCCTTGCCGACGGTGGCGCTCAGCTCGACCTGCTCGCGCGCGGCCAGCTCGCCGATCGTGCGGATCCCGTCGGCGTGCAGCTTGGTCGCCGTGACCGCACCGACGCCCCAGAGCCGCTCGACCGGCAGCGGGTGGAGGAAGGCCTCCTCGCCGTCGGGGGGCACGGCGAGCAGCCCGTCGGGCTTCGAGACCGCGCTCGCCACCTTGGCGAGGTACTTGGTGCGGGCGATCCCGACCGAGATCGGCAGGCCCACCTCGTCCCGCACCCGCACCCGCAGGTCCTCGCCGATCCGCTCCGGTGGCCCGACGAGCCGGCGCAGGCCGCCGACGTCGAGGAACGCCTCGTCGATGGAGACCCCCTCGACCAGGGGCGTGGTGTCGTCGAAGATCTCGAAGACGCGCTTGCTCGCCTCGACGTACGCCGCGAACCGGGGCGGCACCACGATCGCCTCGGGGCACAGCCGCCGCGCCTCACGTCCGCCCATCGCGGACCGCACCCCGGACGCCTTGGCCTCGTAGCTGGCCGCGAGCACGACCCCGCCCCCGACGATCACCGGCCGCCCGCGCAGCCGCGGGTCGTCGCGCTGCTCGACCGAGGCGAAGAACGAGTCGAGGTCGGCGTGCAGGATCACTCGGCCATGATCGAACATGTGTTCGACGGTGGCAAGCGCGGGACTACCGGCTGGCCGGAGGAGCGAACGGCCGTCAGCCGGGCAGTGGAGCGACCTCGCCGCGCGCCAGGCTGGCGAGCACTCCCCTCCTCACCGTCAGCCGAAGGAGCAGCTCATGCTCACACGTCACAAGCTCACCCTGGCCGGAGTCGCCGCCGGGACCTCCGTCGTCCTCGCTGCCGCCGTGGCGGCGGCTCCTTCCGGCGGCACCGCCGCAGCACCAGCGCAGACCGCCCGTCCCCCCGCGCTGGCC
>JAEZKN010000129.1 GCA_023415395.1 Actinomycetes bacterium | reverse complement strand
CGTGGATGTGCGCGGTCGCGACACTGACCCGGTGGTGGGGTGTGGCGATCGCTGACATGCCTCTACTCAAGCACTGCCCACCGACAGTCAGGGGCCGAGAATGCCCTTATCCACAAGGGTTCTGAGCACTCCGCGAATTTATTCTGCGGCCCGTTCGAGGAGTCTTCGGAGTGGTGGTTTCGAGGCTCACTTCGCTCGCACTTCAACCACCGAAGGCGGTGTCTCAGCTGGCCTTCTTGGCGGCGGCCTTCTTCGTGGTCGACTTCTTGGCCGTCGACTTCTTCGCCGCCGTCTTCTTGGCGGGGGCCTTCTTCGCGCTCGCCTTCTTCGCCGGCTTCTCGTCCTCCTCGGAGGAGGACTCCCCGCGGGCGGTCTTGGCGGCGTCAACGGAGCGCTGCAGAGCGGCGAGCAGGTCGACGACCTCGCCGGAGGACTTGGTGGAGGTCTCGGTGCGCTTGACCTCGCCGCCCTCGATCTTGGCCTTCACCAGCGCCTCGACGGCGCCGGCGTAGTCGTCCTCGAACTCATCGGGGTCGAAGTCGCCGGCGAGGGTCTCGACGAGCATGTTCGCCATCTTGACCTCCTGCGGCTTCACCTCGCCCACCTCGTCGTTGAAGTCGGGGGTGCGGATCTCGTCGGGCCACATCATCGTCTGGAGCACGATCACGTCGTCCTTGACCCGCAGGACGCCGACGGTCGTGCGCTGGCGCAGCGCGACGGTGACCACGGCCATCCGGTCGGCGTCGAGCAGGGCCTGCCGCAGCAGGGCGTAGGGCTTGGCGCCGGACTTCTCGGGCTCGAGGTAGTACGACTTCTCGAAGAGCATCGGGTCGATCTGCTCCGACGGCACGAACTTCTCCACCGAGATCTCCCGCGACGACGTCGACGGCAGCTCGGCCATGTCGTCGTCGGTGAGGATCACCATCTCGCCGTCCTCGGTCTCGTAGCCCTTGGCGATGTCGGCGTACGCGACCTCCTCGCCGTCGAGGGAGCAGACGCGCTGGTACTTGATCCGACCGCCGTCCTTGGCGTGCACCTGACGGAAGGAGACGTCGTGGGACTCGGTCGCCGCGTAGAGCTTCACGGGCACGCTGACCAGCCCGAACGAGACCGCGCCCTTCCAGATTGCTCGCATGATGGTCAGTATGACCCGCGAGCGCGTCTCCATTCATCGAACGCTTCGCGACTCGTCCGCGACGGGGTGTAGCCGAAGACGGTCTTGAGGCGGTCGTTGGCCAGCACCGGGCGGTACTGGAGGAACCGCGTCTGCTCCGGCCCGTAGGACGTGAGGCCCAGCCGCTTCCCGACAGCCAGCGCGCCCCGGAGCACCGGCTCGGGGATCGTCAGCACCGGCTTCTCCAGCAGGGAGGCGATCTCGGTGATCGTGAGCGCACCGTCGCCGGCGACGTTGAAGACGCCCGTCACCGGACCGGTCACGGCCCGCTGGATGATCGCGACGACGTCCTCGTCCCAGATGAAGACGAACGGCGACTCCGACCCGCGGATCCGCAGGAGCCGCTTGCGCTCGAAGAGGGCGGTGATCTGGTTGTCGACCGACCGGCCCAGGATCGTGCCGATCCGCAGCACGACCTGCTCCAGGGAGGGGCAGCTCTGCCGGTACTGGGCAAGCATCTCCTCCACCAGGCGTTTGTGGTGGCTGTAGGCGAACTCCTCGTTGCCGCGCACCGGCTGGTCCTCGGTGATCCACGCCGGGTTGTCGGCGTGATAGCCGTACGCCGCCCCGCTGGACGAGACGACCACCCGCCGCACGCCGGCGGCGACACACGCGTCGAGCACGTGCCGCGTGCCGGTCACGTCGACGGCGTACTCGAGCTCGCGCGTCGAGCCGGGACCGGGCGTCACGATCGAGGCGAGGTGGACGACGACCTCGGGCCTCTCGGCCGAGATGACGGACGACACCTGAGCGGAGGAGGTGACGTCCATGACCACCGACGGCGGCCGCAGGTCGGTGCTGACGACGTCGTGCCCGGACTCGGTGAGGCCGCGGACGACCGAGGACCCGAGGAACCCGCCGCCACCGGTGACGAGGACCTTCATGCGGCCACCCCCACCGGCGCCGCGCCGCGGACCCGCCGCCAGGCGATGGCCAGCGTGAGCCCGGCGATGATGTCCCAGATGCCCCACCAGGCCGCGACCAGCGCCATGCCGCCGAGGCCGTCGAAGTAGGAGAAGACGAGCAGCAGGCCGAGCCCGGCGTTGCGGATCCCGACCTCGAAGGTCATCGCGCGCACGCTCGCGTCGGGCAGGCGCGCGGCCTTGCCCACGCCGTAGCCGAGGGCCAGCGCGAGCGCGTCGTGCAGGAACACCGCGAGCAGCACGACCCCGATGTAGTCGACGAAGATGTCCCAGTTGTTCGCGACGCCGATGACGATGATCCCGGCGAGGGCGAGGTAGGACAGCGGCCCGATGACCCGGTGGCCCACGGCGGCGATCCGCGGCCAGAGCTTGGCGATGGTGATGCCGAGGACGAACGGGATGCCGATCACGGCCCCGACCTCGACGAGCATGTCAGTCGCCGAGAGCGAGATCTCCTCGAGGATGTCCTTGCCGGTCGGGTGCAGGCCGCCCCAGAAGGCCACGTTGAGCGGCATCAGGAAGATCGCCAGCACGTTGCCGACGGCCGTCATGGACACCGAGAGCGCCACGTCGCCGCCGGAGCGGTGGGTGAGGATGTTGGAGACGTTGCCGGGCGGGCAGCAGGCCACGAGGATCAGGCCCAGCGCGATCGACGCCCGCAGGTCGAGGACCAGCGTCAGCAGGAAGGTGATCGCCGGCAGCGCGAGGAACTGGACGAGCACGCCCACGGTGATCGCGAAGGGCCGCTTCAACGCGGCCGCGAAGTCCTCGAGCTTCGTGTCGAGCGCGATGCCGAAGAGGATCGCGCCGATCACGATCTTCAACGTCGTCAGCGAGCTCTCCTCGAAGACGATCCTGATGTCGTCGACGTCGGTGGCGAGGGGGAGCAGCATCAGCGGAGCCTCTCGATCTCGGCGCGCACCGCGGAGCGGTAGGCGTCCTTGTTGACGTAGTAGGACATCCGCTCCAGCCCGAGGTAGCGGTATCCGCCCGAGAGGTCGGGACGCGGACCGGCGATCCGCGCCTCGAGGTCGCGCGCCGCCTGCGGCGCGGACGTGCGTGCGGCGAGGTACGCCGCGACCAGCTCGGCCTGCTCGTAGCGCCCCTGCCAGCCGATGCCGGACGCCTCGATCATCCCGAGCACGAAGAGGTTGGGGTCCTCCTGCGTGAAGATGTTGAGGTAGAGGTCCGGCGCACTCCCGCGACCCTTCCACCGCAGCAGCGCGGGGTCCAGGAACGGGTAGTGCAGGTGGTAGCCCGTGGCCAGCACGACCACGTCGTACGGCGAGGTCGACCCGTCCTTGAACTCCACCGAGTCCCCGGCGAAGCGCGCGACGTCGGGCCGCACCCGCAGGTCCCCGTGGCCGAGGTGGTGGAGCACCAGCGAGTTCACGATCGGGTGCGACTCGTAGATCCTGTAGTCCGGCTCGGGGAACCCGAACTTCACCGGGTCGCCGGTGAAGAGCTTCAGCACCCGCGAGTCGATGGCCTGCTTGATCCGCGGCGGCAGGGGCTTGCCCTGGTTGAGGGTGTCCGCGGGCTTGCCGAAGAGGTACTTGGGCACGAAGTAGTAGCCCCGGCGCACCGACAGGTCGACCGACGCGGCGTGGTGCACGGCATCGACCGCGATGTCGCACCCGGAGTTGCCGGCGCCGATGATCAGCACCCGCTTGCCGGCGAAGACCGTCGGCGACTTGTAGGCGCTGGTGTGGAAGACCTCGCCGTCGAAGGACCCGGCGAAGGTCGGCACCGCCGGCTCGCTCAAGGTGCCGTTCGCTGCGATCACGCCCGCGTGGCGCCGCTCCACGGTCCCCTCGGGGCCGGTCGACACCACCGTCCACGAGCCGTCACCGGTCGGCCGCGCCGAGACGACCTCGGTGCCGAAGGCGAAGCCCTCCTCGAGGGAGTACGCCGCCGCGAAGTCCCGGAAGTAGCCGAGGAGCTCCCGGTGCGAGGGGTAGTCGGCCACCTCCGCGCGCATCGGGAACTCGGTGAACTGCGTCGTGGTCTTCGAGGAGATCAGGTGCGCGGACTCGTAGACGGTGCTGCGCGGTCCGCCGATGTCCCAGAGGCCGCCGACGCCGGACGCCAGCTCGTAGCCCGTCCACGGGATGCCGGCCCGCTGCAGGTTCCGGGCGGCGGCCAGTCCCGAGGGTCCGGCACCGATGACGGCGTAGGACCCGGGATTGTCGAGCGAGTCGGTCGAGTTCACGGAAGGCATGATGTCGGCATGCGCCCCATGCTCGCCACCCCGGGACGGCACGTGCCGTCCGGAGAGGCGTGGACGCACGAGGTGAAGTGGGACGGCGTCCGCGCGCTGACCGAGGTCCGGGACGGCACCCTGCGGATGACGAGCCGCAACGAGAACGCGATCACGATCGCCTGGCCCGAGCTGGCCACGAGCCCGCTGGGCGAGCGCGACGTGCTCGTGGACGGCGAGATCATCGCCCTCAACGAGCGCGGCGTCCCGGACTTCCGCACGCTCCAGGAGCGGATGCACGTCCGCAAGGCGACGACCGCGGCGCGCCTGGCCGAGAAGGTGCCGGCCATCTACATGGTCTTCGACCTGCTGCGTCTCGACGGCGAGGACCTCGCCCAGCGGCCGCTCGAGGAGCGGCGGGCGGCGCTGGAGAGCCTGGGGCTGGACGGCACCTGGCAGGTCCCGCCGCAGTACGACGACGGCGCGATGCTCCACGAGGCCACCCTCCAGCAGGGCCTGGAGGGGGTGGTCAGCAAGCGGCGCACCTCGACCTACCGCTTCGGCGAGCGCACCCCGCACTGGCTGAAGCTGCCCCATCGCCACCGGCTCTCCTACGTCGTGGGCGGCTGGCGCCCGCAGGAGGGCACGAGCGACCGGCTGGCCGCGCTGCTGGTGGGGGAGCCGACCCCGGCGGGCCTGCTCTACCGCGGCCGGGTGGGCAGCGGCATCGGCCCCAAGCAGGGCAAGGTGCTGGCGGAGCTGGTCGCGGAGCTCGGGCGGGCCGCCAGCCCGTTCGACGACGAGGTCCCCGCCGTCGACGCGCGCGGCACCCGCTGGCTGGAGCCCGTGCTCGTGGTGGACATCGACACCCACGGACGGGGGTACGAGCGACTGCGGCAGCCCTCGTTCCAGGGGGTCCGCACCGACCTGACTCCGGAGGACCTGCTCGCATGAAAGCCGTCGCCGTGCTCGTCCTGGCGCTCACGCTGCTCGCCCCCCTGCCCGCGGACGCGGCCGGACGGACCCAGGTCCGCCTCGACGGCGTCACCGTGCAGCTGCGGTCCGGCACGACGCAGGTCGTCACCGTCAACCACACCGGCGGCCACCGGGCCCGGGTCACGCTCTGGGCACGGACGGGCGGCCGCTGGGTGCAGCGGCTGCGGGCGACCGACGGCCGGATCGGCTACGGCGGGCTGGTCCGCGGGGTCGACCGGCGCCAAGGCACGGGCACGACCCCGCTCGGCACCTACGACCTGCCGTGGGCCTTCGGCCAGGTCCGGGAGAAGGCGGCCTGGAAGCTGCGCTACCGCCAGGTCCGTCACGGCGACTACTGGGTGCAGGACAACGCCTCGGCCCACTACAACCGCTACCGCAACAAGAGCCAGGGCGGCTTCCGCTGGCGGCTGCCGGCGAGTGACCCGAACTCCTCGGAGCGGTTGAAGGACTACGGCCGGCAGTACGAGTGGTCGATCGTCACGAGCTTCAACCAGGGCCAGGTCCGGCACCGCGGCTCGGGGATCTTCCTCCACGTCAACGGCTCCGGCGCGACGGCGGGCTGCGTGAGCGCCCCGCGTCGCTTCATCCGGGCGCTGATGTTCCGCCTCGACCCCGACCGGCGACCGGTCATCGCGATCGGGCGGTAGCGCGTGGCGGCCAAGGATCAGGCGAGGGAGGAGGTGCGGGTCGAGGTCGACGGCCGCACGCTGACGATCAGCAACCTGCACAAGGTGCTCTACCCGCGCACCGGGACGACCAAGGGCGAGGTGCTCAACTACTACGCGCAGGTCGCCCCGGTGCTGCTGCCACACCTCAAGGACCGCTGCGTGACGCGGATCCGGTGGCCGCACGGCGTGCAGGACGGCAGCTTCTTCGAGAAGAACGCCCCGGCCGGCACCCCGTCCTGGGTGCACACCGCGAAGGTGCCGACCACCGGCTCTCGCGCTCAGTCCACCAGCGACACGCTGGTCTTCCCGATCGTCGACGACCTGGCCACGCTCACCTGGCTGGTCAACCTGGCCGCGCTCGAGCTGCACGTGCACCAGTGGACGGTCGGCCGCAACAACCAGCCGCGGAACGCCGACCGGCTGGTGATCGACCTCGACCCGGGGGAGCCCGCGGGGTTGCACGAGTGCTGCCAGGTCGCGCTGCTGGTGCGCGACAAGCTCGCCGAGCGCGGCCTCGACGCGCGGCCGGTGACCAGCGGCTCGAAGGGCCTCCACCTCTACGCGTCGCTGCCGAAGCGGCTGCCGTCGGAGGAGTCGACCGCGCTGGCCAAGGAGGTCGCCGAGGAGCTCCAGGGGGAGCACCCGAAGCTGGTGACCGCCACGATGACCAAGGCCAAGCGCGCCGGCAAGGTCTTCCTCGACTGGTCGCAGAACGCCGGCTCGAAGACCACGATCTCGCCGTACTCCCTGCGCGGGCGGGAGGTCCCCACGGTCGCGACGCCCGTGTCGTGGGCCGAGGTCGAGGCCGGCTCGGAGGACCCGCTCGAGCTCGGGCAGCTCCGGTTCGAGGAGGTCCTCGAACGGGTCGCGGAGCACGGCGACCTGTTCGCCTGAGCCGCCCGGCAGGCCCCGCCATCTGTTACCGAACGGTGGGTGTCTGGTGGGGATCGTGTGGATCGGGTGTGGAGCCGACAGCCCTACGTTCGAGGTCGTAACACCTGTAGCACCGGGGGGATGCTGATGACCACGACGACGATTGCCACCACGGCCAGGAAGTTCCTGCTTCCTGTGGGCAGCGTCGTCGGCGCCGGCGTGCTGGCCATGGTCATGGGCGTCCCCTGGACCAGTGCCAGCGAGGGATCCTCCGGGATCCGGCTGCTGGCCGACGACAACCAGGGCGCGACCTTGACCATCACCAAGATCGAGCCCGGGGAGTCTGTGTCGCGGAGCGTGACCATCCGGAACTCCGGAGGGTTGGCCTCGCGGCTGTCGTTCCAGGAGACAGGAGACCCTTCACCGTTCGCGGACGGTGAGCTCCAGCTGGTCATCGACCAGGACGGAAGGACGTTGTACGACGGCGACTTCGCCGCGATGAGCGACATCGCGCAGGACGTGGGAACGATCGATCCGGGGGGTTCGAGCACCTTCACGTTCACCGTGTCGCTACCGCGCGAGGCGCCGTTCGCCAACCAGGGCGAGCCGGCGACGGTCTCGTACACGTGGGTCAACTCGGATCCCGCAAGTGCAGCAGGTTCGTGGAGCGAATGAGCGCCACGACGGGATGACGGCGACCGGCCGCGCGTCTGGGGGGAGCGCGGACGGTCACCGACGGACCGGTGACGGGTGGGTGGTCCGGCGCGGTTGGGGGGAGCGCCGGCCGGCCCCCCCCGCCCCCCCCCCGGGGCGCCCGCGCGGGGGGGGCCCCCGCCGGTCAGGTCTTGCATGGCCAGATCGGGCTGGCAGCGGTA
>JAEZKN010000030.1 GCA_023415395.1 Actinomycetes bacterium | reverse complement strand
GGCCGGCCGGGGTCGTCGGCCGGGGTGGTGCAGCCCGCCAGGAGCAGGGCGGTCGCGGCGGCGAGGGCGGCGGCCGGGCCCCTCACGTCTCACCACGCAGGAGCGGCCGGGCGAGCTTGCGGCCGTGGTGGATCTGCGCCTTGATCGTGCCGAGTGGAGCGCCGACCTGCTGGGCGATCTCGTCGTAGGAGAGCCCGTAGACGTCGCGCAGCAGCAGCGGCTCGACGAGCTGCGGGTGGTCGCGCTCGAGCGTCTCCATCGCCTCCAGCAGGTCGAGGCGCGTCCCGGCGATGACGCTGGTGGTGCGGGGGTCGGGCCGGTCGAGCGGGCCGACGTCGAGGGGGTCGGCGGCGGCCGCCTGGCTCTTCATCCGGCGGTACGTCGAGCGCGCGCTGTTGACCGCGACCACGTGCATCCACGTGGTGAACCGGCCCCGGCCGCCCCAGGAGCCGACCTTGGTGGCGATGTTGATCAGCGCCTCCTGGCACGCGTCCTCGGCGTCGGGCAGGTGGGGCAGCACGCCGCGGCAGACGTTGAGCGCCCGCGGCCGGACGGCCGCGAGCAGCGCCTCCAGCGCGTCCCGGTCACCGTCTCGAGACCGGCGCGCGAGATCGTCGATCTCGTCCGCCGTCAGTGCCTCGTCCGCCACGCAGACCACCCTTCCCTGTTGCCCGGAACCCTAGTCAGGCGACAGGGAAGGGTGATCGAAGTGTTACTTGACCTCGGAGCGGAGGACCGCGACCAGCCCGGCGGTGAGGGGCAGCGCGAGCCAGCAGAGGCTGGTCACCGCGAGCTGCAGCCAGTTCTCGCCGGTCATGGACGAGGCCTCGGTCAGCGCGCCCTGGGCGTAGTTGAAGTCGACCCACGGCTGGGCCCGCTCGAACCAGTCCTGGGTCGCGGCGAGGACGGAGGTGATCGTGGTCAGGACGAAGCTGAAGACGAAGTACCCCACGATCGCGCCGGCGGAGTTGCGCACCAGCACGCCGAGCGTGAAGCCGACCAGCATGTTGAGGATCTGGAAGAGGACCAGCCCGGCGAAGTCGCCGCCGGTGATGTCCCAGACCGGGTCGACCCCGGCGATCGCCGCGCCCAGGAGGTTGCCCAGGGCGCCGACGCCGAAGGCCAGCAGCATCGAGACCACGCCGACCCCGAGGGCGACCGCCAGCTTGGCGCGGATCACCCGGGCCCGGTGCGGGACGAGGGTGAAGGAGGTCAGGCCGGTGCGCTGGCTCCACTCGCTGGTGATCGACAGCGTCGCGATGACCGGGAGGATCACCGCCATCGGGATGCCGATCGCCGCACCGAAGTTGCCGTAGGTGATGGCGTCGTCGGGAGCGAACACGATGACCGCGGCCGTGGTGAGCACGGCGAGGATGCCGACGCTGGCCAGCAGCCAGAAGCCGGAGCGCGTGTCGAAGGACTTGCGCAGCTCGACGGACAGGATCCGCGACGTCGGGATCCGGGCGGGGGTGGGTCGCGTGGGGGACACGACCTCGGTCTGGACGGCTACGGCGCTCATGCCGCTGCTCCTTCTCGGGTGGACTCGTGGGTGGACTCGCGCTGGGTCTCGGCGGTGAGCTCGAGGAACATCTCCTCGAGGCCGGCGCCGTCGGCGGCGCGCAGCTCGGACAGGGCGACGCCGGCGGCGAGCGCGAGGTCGCCGACGACGTGCGGCTCGGCCTCGACGCGGAGCGCGCCGGTGCTCTCGCTGAAGGCGAGGCCGGCGCCCTCCAGGGCCCGGGTCAGGGCCGGCAGGTTGCGGGTGCGGACGAGCGTGCCCGCGGTCGCGAGCAGCTCGGCCTTGGTCCCCTGGGCGACGATCCGGCCCTGGCCGATGACCACCAGGTCGTCGGCGATGACCTCGATCTCGTGCAGCAGGTGGCTGGAGAGCAGGACGGTGCCGCCCTGGTCGGCGTACCCGCGGAGCAGGTCGCGCATCCAGCGGATGCCGGCGGGGTCGAGGCCGTTGGCGGGCTCGTCGAGGATGAGGACCTCGGGGTCGCCGAGCAGCGCGGTCGCGATGCCGAGCCGCTGGCGCATGCCGAGGGAGTAGTTGCGGACGCGGCGGCCGGCCTCGGACGGGGTCAGGCTGACCCGCTCGAGCATCGCGTCGACGCGGCCCTTCGGCAGCCCCATCGTGTGGGCCGCCACGGTGAGGATCTCGCGGCCGGTGCGGCCGGCGTGCTGGGCGGAGGCGTCGAGCAGGACGCCCACCTCGAGGCCGGGGTTCGGCAGGTCGGCGTACCGCCGTCCGCGGATCTCCGCGTGCCCCGCGGTGGCCGGCGTCAGGCCGACCATGATCCGCATCGTGGTGGACTTCCCCGCGCCGTTGGGGCCGAGGAAGCCGGTGACGCGGCCGGCCCGCGCCGTGAAGCTGACGTCGTCCACGGCGCGGAAGCCGCCGTAGGTCTTGGTGAGTGAGTCGACCGTGATCATGGGTCGACCCTCGCGGCGCAGCGGGGTCCGGCGCATCGGGGAGACCGGGCCGGGCGTCCCTGACCCGACCCTGAAATGCCTCAGGGTCCGACCCCGGGGCTCGGCGATAATGGCCCCGTGTCCATGCCCTCCCGTCTCGGCCGCTACGCCGTGCGCCGACGGATCGGGGCCGGTGGCTTCGCGACCGTCTGGCTGGCCTACGACGAGCAGCTCGACTCGCCGGTCGCGGTGAAGGTGCTGGCGGAGAACTGGGCGGGCGACCCGGCCGTGCGGCAGCGATTCGTCGAGGAGGGGCGCTTCCTGCGCAAGGTCGAGTCGCCGTTCGTCGTCAGCGTCTACGACGCGGGCGAGCTCGACGACGGCCGGCCCTACCTGGTGATGTCGTACGCCGACCAGGGCACGCTCGCCGACCGGCTCGAGGTCGAGGGGCTGACCACGGCCCAGGCGATGGGGGTCGTGCGGCAGGTCGGCGCCGGGCTGCAGGCCCTGCACGAGCGCGGCGTCCTGCACCGGGACGTGAAGCCGGCCAACGTGCTCTTCCGCACCGACGCCGGCGACCCCGCGACGGTGCGTGCGATGGTCGCCGACCTCGGCCTCGGCAAGGCGCTCGACATGTCCTCGCGGCTGACGATGATCGCGGGGACGCCGACCTTCGTCGCGCCCGAGCAGGCGCAGGGCGAGCCGCTCGACGCGCGGGCCGACCTCTACTCGCTGGCCGCCCTCACCTACCTGCTGCTGAGCGGCCGGGCGCCCTACCGCCACGCGTCGCTGGCCGCCGCGGCCTCGCCCGGACCGCCGACCCCGATGTCGAGCGAGGACCGGCCAGTGCCCGAGGCGGTGGAGGCCGTGGTCCGGCGCGGGCTCGCGATCGACCGGGAGG
>JAEZKN010000029.1 GCA_023415395.1 Actinomycetes bacterium | reverse complement strand
CCACTGCGCACGCCGGTGCCTACTCGTCGGTGAACTCGCCCGCGGCGTCCTCGTTGCACTCGATCTGCGGAGGCTCCTCCCCCGAGAACGCCATGATGTCCATCTGGGGCAGGCGGAGGCCGGTCAGGTCGAAGGAGAGCGCGTCGCGGTGCTCCAGCGTGCCGTCCGGGCGCACGAAGCGGTAGCCGGCGTCCGGGCCGCCACGGCTGCGCATCCCGACGGTGTACATGCACTCGTCGAACTGCACGAACTCCGCCACCGGCTCGACCAGGTCCTCGATGTCCTCCTGGGCGCTCCTCAGGTCCCGGCTCAGCTCGCGGACCCGCTCCGGCACGCGGCCGCGGTGCCTCCGCTGGCCGGGCCGCGCCGCCGGCACGACGACCCGGTCCACGCCCTCGCCGGGGTCATGGCCGCACTCGACGTTGCTGAACGGGCGGTCCCGGCCGAGGAACGCGAGCAGGTTGTAGTCCGGGTCGTCCCACTCGCTGGCGTCGATGTCGACGGCGGCCACGTGCTGCTGCGGTTCCGCGGGCCCTCCGGGCTGGTCGAACCGGAAACCCAGGTTCTGGTCCTCGTGCCCGAGCTCGGTGACCGGCAGCCAGGACAGGCAGGACTCCCACTCGTCGTACCGGCTGAAGGCCGTGTCCACGCGGTCGATGCGGCGGAGGAGCTGCCGCATCCGCTTCTCCAGGCGCTTCATCCGCGTGCCCCGGTCGCCCCGGGCGGGTTTCGCCGAGGCTCCCGTCGGCTCGACCGAGCGGAGGAAAGACCGGGCGTCCGCGCCCGTGCCGTTCGGATCCGGTGCCCGGCTGACGCAGCCTGCGGAGCGGGAGAAGCGGAGCAGGAGCACGTCGGGCCGGCCTGGTCCTCGGTGCCGCACGAGGGCCGGCCGGAGGTCGAGGCCGGTGCCGTCGCGCTCGTCGTACTCGAACCCCCAGCGGTGGTGGAGGTCGCCGACCTGATCGACCGGGAGGTGCTTGACGCAGGTGAACCACCTCGCCATCCGGCGGCCGACCCGCTCGAAGTCGCGGACCGCCCGCTCCGCCCGGCGCAGCTGCCGGCCCACCTCGCCGATCGTCGGGGTCCGCGGCTTCGCCCCCTGGGAGGCGGGGTGGGCCGACACGGCCTCGGGAGCGGGAACGGGAGCGGGAACGGGCTGAGCGAGGTGCGCACCTCCCGCCACCAACGCCATCGTGAGAACGGCTCGACCCACCTCGGCGATCACCGGCCGACCCCGACCTGGACGGCACCGATGTCGCAGAGCGCGGCACTGGTCCGTGCGGTGCCGACCTGGTCGTGGCCGAGCAGCTGGTCCCAGTCGATGTGGGTGTCCGCGTCGGGTCCCAGCAGCTGGCCGGCCGGCACGTGGAAGGACGCGGTGGGCACGCAGCGCGGCTGCGGCACCCGAGCCAGCACCGGGCTCCCCTTCAGGGGATACATGGCTCGGCCGGCCGGATCCTCCTCGAGCGCGGCGAGCAGCGGGTCGTCGTGGTCGAGGTCGTCGGTGCCGTCCTCGAGCGTGCACGAGGAGTCCGTCACCAGGTTGTAGCCGCCCGAGAACGTGACGTAGACCCGGCAGCTCTGGCGTGTCGGCCGGGTGTCGCCGGTGCCGGCCTCGGCGAAGGCCGGGCCGATGACCGACCCGAGCGAGGTGAACCGCCCGCCGGCGCCGAGGTTCGCGCCGACCGGGGCGATGTTGCCGCTGACCGTGGACCCGACCAGGGTGAGCCCGACCGCCGCGAGCAGACCGCCGCCCTGCCCTTCGGCGTAGTTGTCGGTCACCGTCGAGTTGACGACCATCAGGTTCCCGCGGGCCCAGACGCCTCCGCCCACGTGCGCGACGGCGAGGTTGCGGGCGATCGTGGAGTTCACCACGAGCACGTCGGCCTCGCCGGAGATCGCCCCACCCCGGTCGTCGGCGCGGTTGCCGACCAGGGTCGAGCCCAGGACGGCGACGTCGCCGTCGAGGGTGAAGATCGCACCCCCTGGACCGTCCGCGTCGCTGCCGTCGATGGTCGAGTCGACGACGGTCACGTCGCCGGCCTCGTCGGTGTAGAGCGCCCCGCCGTCGCCGTCCGTGGTGTTGCCGTCGATCCGGGTGCGCACGATCAAGATGTCACCGGTGGAGCCGACGGCGCCGCCGGATCCGTCGACCAGGTTGTTGCTCAGGACCGAGTCGTAGATCTGCACTCCCCCACGACGCGCGTACACACCACCGCCGTCGTCGTTGGCCAGGTTGCCGGTGATCACCGAGTCCCGCACCGTCACGCGACGCATCGAGAACACCCCGCCGCCGGGTTCCTCGGCCAGGTTCTGGGTGATCGTGCAGCCGATGATCATGATCTCGCCACGTGAGGTGATCGCCGCGCCGGGACCGTCGCTGCCCCCGCGGCTGAGGTGCACGTCCTGCACCTGGAGGTAGCCGGTCCCGTCCTGGCGGAGCAGGCGCTTCTCGAAGCAGGTCTGCCGGATGAAGTGACCGTGCCCGTCGAGGAGCATCGGGTACGCCGACTCGCGCATCGGGTCCCCCAGGAAGCAGTTGCGCAGGTAGATGTCGCCGGTGAGGTCGATCCGCGTCCGCCGGGGGTCGCCCCAGGCCGCTCGGAGCTCGGGCTCGGTGTCGACGCCGGGACCGTCCACCGTGGGCGCGACCTGCCCGGCCGCGATCCGCGCGCGCTCGCGC
>JAEZKN010000592.1 GCA_023415395.1 Actinomycetes bacterium | reverse complement strand
GCGATGACCTCGCCGGTCCTGCGCGGCCGGCTCTTCGACACCTTCGCCTCGTGGGAGCACGCGCTCGCCTCCGCGCTTGCGGAGCGGGGGGAGCCGGATGCGGAGACCCTGGCCGCGGTAGGCATCGCGGTGTTCCGGTCCGCGGTCTCGGCGTGGGTGCGCGAGGGCGGCTCGTTGGGGGAGCGGGTGGACCGCGGCTTCGCGGTGCTGGGCTGAGCCCCGCGCGTGCGGGTCGTGTGCCTCAGGCCGCGCCATGGCGCGTTCTCGGGCACACGACCCGGGCGAGCCCGGGTCCGCTCAGCCGAGCACGTGCGGCGTCCGTCCGTGCCGTGGCGAGCAGCAGCAGGTCCGCGAGCCGGCCCCGCACCTCGGGACCGGCGCCGAGAGACAGGTCGGCGTCGGTCGCGACGAGCGTGACCCCGGCGAGGCGCCGGCGTGCGTGGAAGGGCCAGCCCATCGACCAGACGCGGTGGAGGGCGGCCCGCCCGGCGTCGGTCGGCACCGGCCGGTCGAGGCCGAGGGGGACGGCGATGTCCTGCCCGTGCACGAGCACGTCGAGCAGGATGTTCTGCGCGTTGGTCACGACCGGCATCGACCGCGACGGCGCCTGCTGGTCGAGGACCGTCGTGATCTCCTCGGTCGACCGCTCCTCGCCCCAGGCGACGGCCACGTCGCAGCCGAACCGCCACAGGTCGCCGCGTGCCCGCGCGACGCCGCTGAGGATCTGCCAGGTCGTCGGGGCGCCGGCCGGGGTCATCGCCACGTGGGCGGCGACGTCGCGCACCCGCCACCGTGCACAGAGCGAAGGAGCCTCCCACTCCTCGGTCGAGAGGCCGGCGAGCTGGACCGCCAGGCTGCGCCGCTCGGCCTCGATGTGGACCCACTGGTGCTCGACGTCCATGGCCGCCTCCGCAAGATAGTCAGAGAACCTGACTAAAGTGTGGACCCGGCACCCTCCCGACCGCAAGGAGTCCCGCGTGAGCGACCCCAGCCTCGGCGTCCTGCTGTTCCTGCCCTACCGCCACCTCGAGCAGCGCGTCCTCGACGCCGTGGTGGCGGCGGGCTACCCGGTCACGCTCGCCCAGGCGCGGGTCTTCCAACGCGTCGACCCCGGCGGGTCGCGGCTGACCGACCTCGCCGCAGCCGCCCAGGTGACCAAGCAGACGGCCGGCTTCCTCGTCGACCAGCTCGTCGCCGCCGGGTTCGTCGAGCGGGTCCCCGACCCGACCGACGCCCGCGCCCGGTTGGTCCGCATCACCGCGCACGGGTACGCCGCCATCGCCGTGGCGCGGACGGTGCAGGCCGAGATCGAGCAGGAGTGGCGCGAGCACCTCGGCGCCGGACGGCTCGAGTCCCTGCGTCACACGCTGCTCCGGCTGCGGGAGATCACCGACCCATGGGCGTGACCTCCGGGTCGGATGTCCCGGCCGTCCTTGTGCTCCCCGGCGAGGAGGCGTAGGAAGTCGGACATGTCATTCACGACGACGACGGCCCGAGTGCTCCGGGGCGCGGCCCGGCGGCTCGACACGCAGCCCGCGGGTCGTCCCGAGGCGGCGCCCACCCGGCTGCCCGACTCGTACCGGTCCGGGCCCGGGACCCGGGTGGCGTCGTACTTCTTCGAGAAGCACCCCCGGTTCTACGACACCGGCGAGGCCGGCATCAGGTCGAGGCCCCGGCTGAACCTGCGCTACGAGGCGATCTTCGCGGAGAACGCGGACCTCTTCGCCGGCGCCCGGGTGCTCGACATCGCCAGCCACGACGGCCGGATGTCCATGGCGGCGCTCGCGTGTGGGGCGGAGTCCGTCGTCGGCATCGAGGCACGGCCCGAGCTGGTCGACCGCGCCGTCGCCAACCTCGAGCACTACGGCCAGGACCCCGCCCGGTTCCGGTTCATCGCCGGGGACGTCCACGAGGTGCTGGGCTCGGAGCGTCTCGAGGTGGACGTCGTGCTCTGCCTGGGCTTCCTCTACCACACGCTCCGGTTCAACGAGCTGTGGTACGGGATCCACCGCACGGGCGCCCGCCACCTCATCATCGACACGCAGGCGCACGGGATGTTCGACCCCGACCCGCGCGTGCGGCTGCACCGTGAGCTGAGCGAGCGCATCGGGACCGCGAAGGCGGACGGCTACACGGTGGGCCCCGCGGTGCTCACCGGGCGGCCCAACCTCGCGGCCCTCGAGATGATGCTCGACTGCTACGGCTACGAGATCGAGCGGTTCTCCGACTGGCCGCGCCTGCTCGCCGACAACCCCGAGGTGAAGCGCTGCCGCGACTACGCCATCGGCCGCCGCATCACCGTGCGCTGCCGCCGGTCCGGCGACTGACCCGTCCGGCGGACGTCAGTCCTCGGGGTCGTCCAGCCGGGCCAGCCAGGTCGCGAACCGCTCGACGGCGGTCTCGAACTCCGGGAAGGCGTCGACGAAGACCTGGAGCTGCTCGGCGACCCACGCCAAGGTGACCTCCTCGTCACCCCGTCGCTTCTCGAGCTCCTCGATGCCGCGGTCGGTGAAGTACATCGGTCATTCCTCCTCGTGCGGTGGCCGAGACGGTCGAGACACCAGGAATGGCCCTCTTCCGGGGTGGGAAGGGGCCATTCCTGGTGTCTCGACGGCGGATCGGGTCAGGTCAGGCGAAGGCCCGCGCGATCAGGTCCTTCTGCTCCTCGGTGTGGCGCTTGACCGTGCCGACCGAGGGGGAGGACGACGCGGCCCGCGAGACGAGCTCGACCTGCGCGTCGACGTGCGGCCACACGTTGAGCTGGTAGTGCGGCCACGGGCCGTTGTTCTCCGGCTCGTCCTGGACCCAGCGCACCGTGCGGAGCTTCGGGAACCGGGCGATCTCCTCGCGGATCTCGGCCTCGGGACGCGGGTAGAGCTGCTCGACCCGGGCGATGGCGAACCGGCCGGCGTCCTCGCGCTTGGCCCGCTCGACCATGAGGTCCCAGGTCACGCGGCCCGAGCACAGCAGCAGCGTGTCGACCTGGTCGGCGTCGGCGGAGCCGTCGCTGATGAAGGGCCGGAACGTGCCGCTGGTGAACTCCTCCGGCTTGGACGCCGCCTCCTTGCGCTTGAGCATCGACTTCGGCGTGAAGACGATCAGCGGGCGGTGCTCCTCGCCGAGCGAGTGCTGGCGCAGCAGGTGGAAGTACGACGCCGGCGTCGACGGCTGCGCGACCACGAACGCGTCCTCGGCGGCCATGGTCAAGAACCGCTCGATCCGCGCGGAGGAGTGGTCCGGGCCCTGGCCCTCGTAGCCGTGCGGCAGCAGCAGGACGACGCCCGACTGCTGGCGCCACTTGGTCTCGCCGGAGGTGATGAACTCGTCGATCACCGTCTGGGCGCCGTTGACGAAGTCGCCGAACTGCGCCTCCCAGAGCACGAGGGCCTCGGGACGGGCGACCGAGTAGCCGTACTCGAACCCGAGGGCGGCGTACTCGGAGAGCAGCGAGTCGTAGACGTAGAACTTGGCCTGGTCCTCGGTGAGGTTGGCCAGCGGGGTCCACTCGTCGGCGTTGGTGCGGTCGATGATCGTCGCGAAGCGGGACACGAACGTGCCGCGGCGCGAGTCCTGGCCGGCCAGGCGGACCGGGCGGCCCTCCATCAGCAGCGAGCCGAAGGCGAGGATCTCGCCGGTGCCCCAGTCGATCGGGCCGTCGGCGATCGCCGCGGACCGGCGCTGGAGCTGCGGCATCACCTTCGGGTGGACGGTGAAGCCCTCCGGCGGGGTGACGTAGGCGTCCGCGATCCGCTTCATCATCTCGGCGGGGATGGCGGTGCTGGCCTCGCCGGCCGGCTTGTCCGGGTAGTCCGGGACCGTGGTCCACTCCGAGGGCTGGCTGCTCGCCTCGCGCACCTCGGTGAAGACCCGCTCGAGCTGCTGCTGGTAGTCGCGCAGGACCTGCTCGGCCTCCTCGATCGTGATGTCGCCACGACCGATGAGGGACTCGGTGTAGAGCTTGCGGACCGAGCGCTTCTGCTCGATCAGGTCGTACATGAGCGGCTGGGTGTACGACGGGTCGTCGCCCTCGTTGTGGCCGCGACGGCGGTAGCAGACCAGGTCGATGACGACGTCCTTGTTGAACGCCTGGCGGTACTCGAACGCGAGGCGGGCGACGCGGATGCACGCCTCCGGGTCGTCGCCGGTCACGTGGAAGATCGGCGCCTGGACCATCCGCGCGACGTCGGTGCAGTAGAGCGACGAGCGCGAGGAACCCGGGGAGGTGGTGAAGCCGACCTGGTTGTTGACGACCAGGTGGATCGTGCCGCCGGTGCGGTAGCCACGCAGCTGGGAGAGGTTGAGCGTCTCCGCCACCACGCCCTGGCCGGCGAACGCCGCGTCACCGTGGACGAGCAGCGGGAGGACGGGGTACTCGGTGCCCCGGTCCAGCACGTCCTGCTTGGCGCGGGCGATGCCCTCGAGCACCGGGTCGACCGCCTCGAGGTGCGAGGGGTTCGCGGCGACCGAGACCTTGATCCGGTCGCCGGAGCCGGCCTCGAACTCACCCTCGGCGCCGAGGTGGTACTTCACGTCCCCGGAGCCCTGGACGGTGCGGGGGTCGATGTTGCCCTCGAACTCGCGGAAGATCTGGCTGTACTTCTTGCCGACGATGTTCGCGAGCACGTTGAGCCGACCGCGGTGGGCCATGCCCATCGTGACCTCGTCCAGCCCGGCCTCGGCCGCGGCCTCGCAGATCTCGTCGATCACCGGGATCGTCGTCTCGCCGCCCTCGAGCGAGAACCGCTTCTGGCCGACGAACTTGGTCTGCAGGAAGGTCTCGAACGCCTCGGCCTGGTTGAGCTTGAGCAGGATCCGGAGCTGCTCCTCGCGCGGCGGCTTGGTGTGCGGCTGCTCGATGCGCTCCTGCAGCCAGCGGCGCTGCTCGGGGTCCATGATGTGCATGTACTCGATGCCGGTCGTGCGGCAGTACGAGTCGCGCAGGATGCCGAGGATCTGGCGCAGCTTCATGAAGCGCCGGCCCTCGCCGCCGAACGAGCCGGTGGCGAACTCGCGGTCGAGGTCCCACAAGGTCAGCCCGTGGGACTCCACCTCGAGGTCGGGGTGGCTGCGCTGGCGGTACTCCAGCGGGTCGGTGTCGGCCATCATGTGGCCGCGCACGCGGTAGGCGTGGATCAGCTCGAGGATCCGCGCCTGCTTGCTGATCTCGTCGTCGTGGGTGGCCGAGATGTCGTTGGCCCAGCGGATCGGCTCGTAGGGGATCCGCAGCGACCGGAAGATCTCGTCGTAGAAGTCGTCCTGGCCGAGCAGCAGCTGGTGCATCCGCTTGAGGAACTCACCCGACTGGGCGCCCTGGATGACGCGGTGGTCGTACGTCGAGGTCAGGGTCATGACCTTGCTGATCGCGTTGCGCGCGATCGCCTCCTCCGAGGCGCCCTGCCACTCCGGCGGGTACTCCATCGCGCCGACGCCGATGATCGCGCCCTGGCCCTTCATCAGGCGCGGGACCGAGTGCACGGTGCCGATGCCGCCCGGGTTGGTCAGCGAGATCGTGGTGCCCTGGAAGTCCTCGAGGGTCAGCTTGTTGTCGCGGCTCTTGCGGACGATCTCCTCGTAGGCGGTCCAGAAGCCCGCGAAGTCCATCGTCTCCGCGGCCTTGATGCTGGGGACCAGCAGCTGGCGCGTGCCGTCGGGCTTCTTGACGTCGATCGCGAGGCCGAGGTTGATGTGGGCCGGCGTGATGAGGTTCGGCTTGCCGTCGATGGTGTCGAAGCCGACGTTCATCTCCGGCATCGCCTTCAGTGCCTTCACCATGGCGTAGCCGATGAGGTGGGTGAAGGAGACCTTGCCGCCACGGGCGCGGGCGAGGTGGTTGTTGATGACCGTGCGGTTGTCCCAGAGCAGCTTCACCGGCACCGAGCGGACCGAGGTCGCGGTCGGCACCGAGAGCGAGGCGTCCATGTTCTGGGCGGTGCGGGCCGGAGCGCCGCGGAGCACGGTGTAGGTCGGCTCGTCGCTGGCTCCCGCGGGAGCGGAGGGACGCGACTCCTTCGGGACCGGGTTCGAGGTGCCCTTGGCCGGCTCGGCCGCCTTCGTCTCGGGACGGGGCTTGGCCTTGGGGGCCGGGGTCGGGGTGGGGTCCTGGTGCTCGGCCTTCTGCTCGGCCTTCGGGGCCGCCTGCTTCGCGGCGGGCTTCTCGGCCGGCTTCTCGGCCTGCTTCGACTCCTGGGCGGGCTGCGACGTACCGTTGGTCGCGCCGGACGCGGTGCCGTTGGTCTGGAAGTACTTCTGCCAGGTGGGATCCACGCTGTCGGGATCCCGCTTGAACTGGTCGTACATCTCCTCCACGAGCCACTCGTTGGGACCGAAGTCGGCACCCTCGAAGCTGGAGGGGACGTCGGACTTGCTGCCAGGGGACTGCGGCACGGGTTGATTCGCCTCTTCCGGTACGTGCGCGGGGGGAGTTAGTTCAGTCGTCAAGGCTAGACCCCCGCGCCAGCAAATGCCGACTGGCGGGTGCCATTTGGGCGTGGTGTGCCGCGAGCCACATCGCGGTCGCTCACACTGCTGGACAGAGGACCCTCGCCAGCGCCCATCTCGGCACCGATCACGGCACCGACCACAGCACCAATTCCAGGGAGTCTCGGAGCATGTCCACACGGGTACGACGCAGGGTGACTGCGACCGTCCTGGCCCTCGCCCTCGGGGTGGGCGCCGGGGCCTGCAGCAGCGACGACGAGCCGGCGGAGCCGGCGGCGCAGGACCCGAGCGCGACACCGACCGCCGAGCGGACGGTCCCGACGACGGTGTCCTTCGGGACGGTCGCCGGGCGGATGGACCGGGCGACCAGGAAGCAGCTCGCGACGAAGGTCCAGGCCGTCGTCGACGGCTGGACCGAGGCGGCCTACCTCGGCGGGGAGTACCCGCGCCGGGCCTTCGCCGACGCGTGGCCGGGGTTCACCCGGGGCGCGCAGCAGGAGGCTCGCCGCGACCGCGCGCTGATGAGCAACCAGGACATCGGCGCCCGGATCGACGGCGTGGTCCCGCGGCGGAGCGTGCTCGTGATCGACGCGCTCGCGGTGAAGGGCCGCCCCGTGGGGGTGACCGCTCGGGTGCGGCTCGGGTTCCGCACGACCGGTGACCTCGAGCGCACCGTCCGGGTGACCGGCCGGTTGTTCCTGACCCGCACCGACGGGCAGTGGAAGGTCTTCGGCTACGACGTGACGAAGGGAGCCGTGTGATGCTCCGGAAGGTCCTGCGGACCGTGACGGTCGGCCTCGTGCTGGCCCTCGCGGCGTTCGTCCTGCCCGACTCGGCGGTGAAGAGCACCGAGATGGCGCTGGTCAAGGTCGAGTCGGCCTCGGGAGTCGACCTGACGCCCGACGTGGTCTGGATCCTCGCGGTCGGGTCCGACGCCCGGCCGGGGGAGGACATGACCCGTGCCCGCGGCGACGCGCTCCAGCTGGTCGGCATGAACACCAAGACGGGCGCGGCCACGGCGATCGGCATCCCGCGCGACTCGTGGGTGCCGATCCCCGGGCACGGGTCGAACAAGATCAACGCCGCCCTCTACTTCGGCGGGCCGCAGGCGCTCGGCGACGCGGTCGGCGACCTGGTCGGGATCCAGCCCGACTACGTCTTCGTCACCCGCTTCAAGTTCTTCCAGGCGCTGATCGGCGACATCGGCGGGATCGAGGTCCGCAACCCCCGCGCCTTCAGCGACCCGAACCTCAAGCCCGCCGGCTTCAAGGCCGGGAAGGTCCGCCTCGGCGGCTACGACGCGATGGTCTTCGCGCGGATCCGCTACAACCTGCCGGCCGGTGACTTCGACCGCTCCGCGAACCAGCAGCGGGTGCTGCGCGGCATCCAGCAGAAGGTCCACGACCGCGCGCACGTGCCGGGCTTCCTCGAGCGCGGCGTGCTGTCGGTGATGCAGCACCTGCACACCGACCTCCCGCCGACGGAGCTCTTCCGCCTGGCCCAGGCCATGGCCCAGGTCGACCCGCGCAAGGTCACCGGCTGTGTCGTCCAGGGCAGCATCGGCAACGTCGGCGGCGCCAGCGTCGTGCTGCCCTACGTCGCACAGGCCCGCCGGTACGGCGACGCGGCCCGTCAGGACGCGACGATCTCGCGCTGCTGAGAGGCGGCGGTCGGGCCGGGCGGGTGTTCCCGCGGACTCCGGGACGGGGTCCACCGAGGTGGGACCCGGGATGGGACCCGGGATGGGACAGGGCGCCTCCGGCAGGATTCGAACCTGCGGCACCTGGTACCGGAAACCAGTGCTCTATCCCCTGAGCTACGGAGGCATCGCCCCACCGGAGCGGGACTGGGCAGAACCCTACAACCGGCGAGCGGGCACCGTGCAATCGGCCGTCCCGTCGGCGGGCAGGTCGGCGGCTAGGTCAGCGGCCAGGTCGGCCGCCCACGTCCCACCTGCGACATCGGTGCGTCCGGCCCCGGGGCGCGCCGATACCCTGGGAGGGTGACTCCCGAGCAGCTCTCCACCGCGATCGTCGACGTCCTGACGGCCTTGTCCGCCGAGGGTGCCATCACCCTGCCCGACGGGGTCCCGACGAATGTGACCGTGGAGCGTCCGCGATCCAAGGAGCACGGCGACTACGCCACGAACGTCGCGCTCCAGCTGGGCAAGAAGGCCGGCCTGAACCCGCGGGCGTTCGCCGAGCTCGTGCAGGCGAAGCTGCTCGAGGTCGACGGCGTCGACGCGGTCGACATCGCGGGCCCGGGCTTCCTCAACATCTCGGTGTCCGCCGGTGCCCAGGGCGTGATCGCCGCCCAGGTGGTCGAGGCCGGGGCGGCGTACGGCGCCAACGACGCGTTCGCGGGGGAGCGGATCAACCTCGAGTTCGTCTCGGCGAACCCGACCGGCCCGCTGCACCTCGGCGGCACCCGCTGGGCGGCCGTGGGCGACGCCCTCGGCCGGGTCCTGGAGAAGTCCGGCGCCGAGGTCACGCGCGAGTACTACTTCAACGACCACGGCAGCCAGATCGACCGCTTCAGCAGCTCGCTGCTGGCCGCGGCCAAGGGCGAGCCCGCCCCCGAGGACGGCTACGGCGGGCAGTACATCCACGACATCGCCGCGGCGGTCCTGGCCGCGCGGCCCGACGCCCTGGAGTCCGCGGACCCGCAGGAGGTCTTCCGGTCCGTCGGGGTGGAGATGATGTTCGCCCAGATCAAGCAGGACCTCCACGACTTCGGCGTCGACTTCGACGTGTACTTCCACGAGGACGACCTGCACACCAGCGGCGCCGTCGACCGCGCCATCGCGCGGCTGACCGAGCTGGGCAACACCTACGAGAAGGACGGCGCGATCTGGCTGGCCACCGAGAAGTTCGGTGACGACAAGGACCGCGTGATCATCAAGTCCGACGGCCACGGCGCCTACCTGTCGGGCGACCTCGCCTACTACCTCGACAAGCGCGAGCGCGGCTTCGACCGCTGCGTGATCATGCTCGGCGCCGACCACCACGGCTACGTCGGCCGGATGATGGCGATGTGCGCCGCGTTCGGCGACCAGCCGGGGACGAACCTCGAGATCCTCATCGGCCAGATGGTCAACCTGCTCCGCGACGGCGCGCCCCTGCGGATGTCGAAGCGCGCGGGCACGGTCGTGACGATGGAGGACCTCGTCGAGGCCATCGGCGTCGATGCGAGCCGCTACGCCCTGGCCCGCTACTCCACCGACGTCAACATCGACATCGACATCGAGCTGTGGGCGCGGGCCACCAACGACAACCCGGTCTTCTACGTCCAGTACGCCCACGCGCGCACGTGCCGGATGGTCGAGAACGCGGCCGACCTCGGCATGACGATCGAGGACGCGGTCGCCTCCTTCGACCCGGCCCTGCTCGCGCACGAGCGCGAGGGCGACCTGCTGCGGGCGCTGGCCGAGTTCCCGCGCGTCGTCACCGCCGCCGCGGAGCTGCGCGCGCCGCACCGGGTCGCGCGCTACCTCGAGGACCTCGCCGCGGTGTTCAACAAGTGGTACGACACCCGCGAGTGCCGGATGCTCCCGCAGGGCGACGAGCCCGTCGCGCCGATCAACCGGGCCCGCCTGGTCCTGACGGTCGCGGCCCGGACGGTCCTCGCCAACGGCCTCGGCCTGCTCGGCGTCTCGGCGCCCGAGCGGATGTGACCGGCCGATGAGCACGACCCACGAGGCGGGCTGGGCGCACGCCTCCGGAGCCCTGCGCGGCCCGGCCTGGCTGCGCCCGCCCAGCGACCCCAACGCGCTGGTCGGCCACCTCTGGTCGCAGACCGCGCACAAGGTCGACGGCGAGCTGCACGTGGGCGGCCTGTCGGTCCCCGAGCTCGTCGCGAACGTCAACACGCCGGCGTACGTCCTCGACGAGGACGACTTCCGGGCGCGCGCCCGTGCCTTCCGCGACGCGTTCTCGGCCTACGACGTCTTCTACGCCGGCAAGGCGTTCCTCTGCACCGAGGTCGCCCGGTGGGTGCACGAGGAGGGGCTCTGCCTCGACGTCTGCTCCGGTGGTGAGCTGACCGTGGCCCTGCGGGCCGGCTTCGACCCCGCCCGGATCGGCTACCACGGCAACAACAAGTCGCTGATGGCGCTGCGCCGCGCGGTCTCGGTCGGCGTGGGCCGGATCATCGTCGACTCCTTCGACGAGATCGACCGGCTGGCGTCCCTCGCCGCCGAGGGCCTGGTGCCTCGGGTGATGGTGCGGGTGACGGCCGGCGTCGAGGCGCACACCCACGAGTACATCGCGACCGCGCACGAGGACCAGAAGTTCGGCTTCTCGATCACCGCGGGGGACGCGTTCGAGGCGGTGCGCCGACTCCAGGAGGCGCCGGGCATCGAGCTGCTCGGCCTGCACTCCCACATCGGCAGCCAGATCTTCGACTCCTCCGGCTTCGAGGTCGCCGCCCGCCGGGTGCTCGCGCTCCAGGCGCGGGTCTCCGACGAGCTCGGCGTGACGCTGCCCGAGATGGACCTCGGCGGCGGCTTCGGCATCGCCTACACGACCCAGGACGACCCGTCGGACCCCGCGCAGCTGGCGACCGAGATGAGCAAGATCGTCGAGCACGAGTGCCGGGCGCTCGGCATCCCCGAGCCGCGGCTCTCCATCGAGCCCGGCCGCGCGATCGTCGGGCCCTCGATGTGCACCGTCTACACCGTGGGCACGGTGAAGAAGGTGCAGCTCGACGGTGGCGCCGTCCGCACCTACGTCAGCGTCGACGGCGGCATGAGCGACAACATCCGCACCGCGCTGTACGACGCCGACTACTCCTGCACGCTGGCCAACCGCGCCTCGGACGCGGCCCCGGTGCTCTCGCGCGTCGTCGGCTCGCACTGCGAGGCCGGCGACGTGGTCGTCAAGGACGAGTTCCTGCCCGGCGACGTGGCCGCGGGCGACCTGGTGGCAGTGCCCGGCACCGGCGCCTACTGCCGCTCGATGGCCTCGAACTACAACCACTTCCTGCGGCCGCCGGTGGTCGCGGTTCGGGACGGAGTCGCGCGCGTCGTCGTTCGCCGCGAGACTGAGGACGATCTGTTGGCTACGGACATGGGTGATCAGTAATGGAGAGCGACAAGCCACTGAAGGTGGCCGTCCTCGGGTGCGGCTCGGTCGGCTCGCAGGTGGTCCGGCTGCTCGGTGAGCAGG
>JAEZKN010000589.1 GCA_023415395.1 Actinomycetes bacterium | reverse complement strand
GCCCGCGGGCGACGGCCCGTTCGTGGTCCCGGTGCCCGCGGGCTCCTACTCCCTGACCGCCGACTTCGGCGACGCCGGCTCGCACTGGTCCTCCGGCGCCCACACCGGCCTCGACTTCGCCGCCGCGACCGGCACCCCCGTGCTCGCGGCGGCCGCCGGCACGGTGACCGTCGAGCACCCGTCCTGGGCCGGCTCGCTCGTGCGGATCGACCACGGCAACGGCCTGGAGACCTGGTACGCCCACCTGTCGCGCACCGACGTGGCGACCGGCGACGTGGTCGGAGCCGGCACGCCGGTCGGCCTGGTCGGCGAGGAGGGCAACACGACCGGGCCGCACCTGCACTTCGAGGTACGGCTCGACGGCACGCCGTACGACCCGGCCCCTCTCCTCGGGCTGGCCGACGGACTACGGTGAGCCCGTGGAGCCGACCACCGACCAGTCCGTCGACGAGCTCTGGCGGCGCTTCAAGACCGAGGGTGACCGGGACGCCCGGGACCGCCTGGTGGTGCACTACGCGCCGCTGGTGAAGTTCGTCGCCGGCCGTGTGCGTTCGGGCCTGCCGGCCTCGGTCGACCAGAACGACCTCGTCTCCGACGGCGTGATCGGGCTGATGGACGCGGTCGACAAGTTCGAGCCGGAGCGCGGCCTGCAGTTCCAGACCTACGCGGTCACCCGGGTCCGGGGCGCGATCGTCGACGGGCTGCGCACCTCGGACTGGGTGCCGCGGTCGGTGCGGGAGAAGATCCGCGACATCGACGCCGCCCAGACGCGGCTCGAGGCGCAGCTCGGCCGGTCGCCGACGGACCGGGAGGTCGCCGACGAGCTCGGCCTGTCGGTCGAGGAGCTCCGCAAGGTCTACACCCTCACCGCCCACACCAGCGTGGTCAGCTTCGAGACCGTGGTCGACGAGGACGCGCCGGGCTCCACCACGGACCTGCCCGGTGCCGACGACGACCTGCCGCCGGGCTTCCTGCGCGCGGTGCGCGAGCTGGCCGAGCGCGACCAGGTCGTGGTGGCGCTCTACTACTGGGAGCGCCTGACGCTGGCGGAGATCGGGCAGGTGCTGGGCGTGACGGAGTCCCGCGTCAGCCAGCTGCACAGCCGCGCGACGATGCAGCTGCGCCGCAAGCTGCTCGACAGCGCGTCCTGAGGCCGCTCAGGAGCGGTTCCACTGAGCGAAACCGGATGGTGTGACTGCCGTCGCAGGTCAGGACACCGTGTGGGTCCACCGTCTCGGGAAGGAACCCGTATGTCCGTCTCCACCGGACCCCAGGCCGGCGCGCCCACCGGCCGCCGCACCCCCAGCGCCGCCGGGCAGTGGCCGGTCGTCCTCTGCTGGCTCGCCGTCGCGCTCGACGGCTTCGACCTCGTCGTGCTCGGGGCGGTCATCCCCACCCTGAGCCAGACCGGCGCCCTCGGCTTCACCGACGCCTCGCTGACCACCGCCTCGACGCTCGGCCTCGTCGGCGTCGGCATCGGCGCCGCGTGCATCGGCCCGGTGACCGACCGGTTCGGCCGGCGTACGACGCTGATGGCCTGCATCGCGTGGTTCTCGGTGCTGACCATCGCGGTGGCGTTCGCACCGAACGTCGCGACCTTCACCGCGCTGCGCCTGCTGGCCGGGCTCGGCCTCGGGGCGTGCCTGCCGATCGCCCTGGCCTTCATGTCGGAGTACGCGCCCTCGGGCAGCAACGGCCGCGCCATGACGCGCACGATGACCGGCTACCACGTCGGCGCGGTGATCACCGCGCTCCTGGCCCTCTGGGTGATCGACGCCTGGGGCTGGGAGTCGATGTTCGTCATCGGCGGCGCCGCCGGCCTGGCCGTCCTCCCGCTCATGTGGTGGAAGCTCCCCGAGTCCGACACCTTCCTGCAGGCGCGCGAGCAGGCGCGCGTCAGCCTCACCGACGTGGTCCGCGGGCGCTACCTCCGCGTCTCGATCGGCCTGTGGGTCGCCTCGTTCATGGGCCTGCTGCTCGTCTACGGCCTCAACACGTGGCTGCCCAAGATCATGGGCGAGGCGGGCTACTCCATCGAGGCCGGTACGACGCTGCTGCTGGTGCTCAACCTCGGCGCGGTCATCGGCCTGCTGGTCGCCGGGCGCATCTCCGACGCTCGGGGCAACAAGCCCACGGTGCTGCTGTGGTTCGGCATCGCGGCCGCGTTCCTCGCCCTGCTGTCGATCAAGCTGGAGAGCAACGCGCTCGTGCTCGCGGCCGTGCTGGTCACCGGCATCTTCGTCTTCAGCGCCCAGGTGCTGGTCTACGCGTTCGTCGGCCACCTCTACCCGCCCGAGGTGCGCGGCACCGCGCTCGGCCTCGCCGCCGGCATCGGCCGGGTCGGCGCCATCGTCGGGCCCTCGATCACCGGAGCACTGGTGACCGCCGGCATCGCCTACCCGTGGGGCTTCTACGTGTTCTCCGCCGCCGCGCTGCTCGCCGTGCTCGCGCTCGCGACGGTGCCCGCGCACATGCGGGAGCGGTAGGGCATCAGCCGGACGGCGTACCGAGCGCGGCCCGCATGGACGCGACGATCGCGTCCATCGCGGGCCGGGCGTCCCTGCTGAAGTAGGGGAAGCTCAAGAACCCGTGCGGCATCCGGTGGAAGTCCACCACCGTGACCTCGTTGCCGGCGTCGGCCAGCGCCTGTGCGTAGCGGACCCCGCTGTCGTGCAGCGGGTCCAGCCCGGCCACCACGATCACGGCCGGCGGCAGCCCCGCGTGGTCGGCGGCGTGGAGGGGGGAGAGCCGGTAGTCGGAGCGATCGTCGGTCTCGGCGAGGTAGTGGTCGCGGAAGACCTCGATGTCGTCGTTGCTCAGCACGATGCCGAGCACGTTGTCGAGGAAGGACCGGTCCTC
>JAEZKN010000585.1 GCA_023415395.1 Actinomycetes bacterium | reverse complement strand
GGGCCGGCCGGCCCCTGCTCCCCCGCCGGGCCCGCCGGACCGGCCGGCCCCTGCTCGCCCTGGAGCCCGGCGAGGACGCCGTCCTTGATGTGGTTCTTGCCGACGCTGTTGGGCGAGAGCTCGCGCGAGCTGACGGCGTTCGACTCGAGCTTGGAGCCCGAGACCGAGGCGTTCTTGAGCCGGCTGCCGTCGATGAGCTTGGCGGCGACGGCGCCGGAGGTGCCCCCGACGACGAAGAGTCCGGCGGCCGCGACGACGGCGATGGATGCCTTGCTGTTGACCTTCATGGATGCGTTCCCCGATCGGATGGGTGCGTCATCGGCACGTCGATCCCCTGCCGAGGGAACCCCTCGACGCAGGGATGAGACGCCGACGTGGACAGGAGCTTCACGTGTCCCGACAACTCCGCACCGCGCCGAACGTTCCGCCTCTTCGCCCAACCGGTCTAGACCAGTTGTCCCGCTGCACGCAGAACAGGCCCCGGGTGCAGCACCCGGGGCCTGTTTGCTGGCGGCGTGCGTCAGCCGACGCGGACGGCCGTCACGTAGGCAGTGCCCTTGAACTTCCCGCTGTCGGCAGCGCCTTGGTCATCGGCGTAGCCGAAGCCGTAGACCTTCACCGTGGTCGCGGAGCTGACCGTGACGACCCGCGTCGTGCTGCAGGTGGCCTCACGGTTCGCGAGCGGGCTCGTCGCGTCCGTGAAGCAGGTCCCGAAGTCCTTGCCCCAGTCGCTGCCGTCGTCGTGACGCAGCGCGAGCTGCAGGCGAGTGTTCCCACTCACCGCGCTCGTCGAGGTGAAGAACCCGTCCCCCGTGAGGACGTACGTGCCGGCGCTGGGCAGGGTGATCGTGCCCAGCGACGTCGCACGCACGGACCCGGGGAACTTGCCGAACGTGCCACCGATGTCGGCGATCGTGGTCGCGGTCCCTTCGAGATGCGCGGCGAGTCCGCCCTTGACGTCCGAGGCCGCAGGGCCCGGGGCTCCGGCGGCTCCCGGAGGACCAGCGGGGCCGGCCGGACCAGCCGGGCCCTGCTCGCCCGCGGGACCCTGCTCTCCGGCGGGGCCGGCAGGACCAGCAGGTCCCTGCGCCCCGGCCTCCCCGGGCTCACCCTGGAGCCCCTCGAGGACACCGCTCTTGATGTGGTTCTTGCCGACGCTGTTCGGCGAGAGCTCGCGAGAGCTGACAGCGTTGGCCTCCAGCTTCGAGCCCGAGACCGAGGCGTCCTTGATCCGGCTGCCGTCGATCAGCTTGGCCGCGACCGCACCGGTGGTGCCTCCGACGACGAGCAGGCCCGCAGCCGCAACGACCGCGATGCCTGACTTGTACCTGTCCTTCATGCTTCCCCCGAATGTCCAGTGGTGGGTGTCAACGGTGGGACGCTAGGACGGAATGACGGAACGGCGGGCGGTTCGTTCGAACTGCTCGGGAGGGTTGACAGCGCACTCCGCGTCGCTCTGCGAACCTGAGTTGACCGGAAAGTCATCCCTAAAATTCGGGAAAACCCCTCAACTGAGCAGATCCGGGTGCCGATGGAGTCAAGGAGAAGTGCGCTCTCGCGGGCCGACGGGCATTACCCGTCAGTATTCGTCCGAAGCAAACTGGACTAGACAGCACCTCGCGCCTGGGCAGACATCCCCAGGAGGATCCGCGCCTCCGCTGGCGTCATCGGCACCCGCTGGGCGAGGCGGCCGAGCTCGACGGCACGCTCGACGAGCTGCGCGTTGGATTCGACCGGCACGCCCTTGCTGATCGTGAGCACGTCCTCCATGCCCACGCGGAGGTGGCCGCCCTTGGAGAGGCTCGCGAGCGCGACCGCGAGAGTCGAACGTCCGATGCCGGTCGCCGACCAGCTCGTGGTCGCCGCGGGGAGGGACGCGACCGAGGCCACCAGCGCGTCCGCCGTGCCGTCCATGCCCCCCGGCACTCCCATGACGAGGTCACAGTGGACCTTGCCGCCGTAGGGAAGGCCGTGACGGTCCAGCAACCGCCGGAGAGCGTGGACCTGCCCGAGGTCGAAGAGCTCGAACTCGGGCACGATCCGCCGCTCCTGGCTCAGCTGGTAGAGCTCGCACACGAACGGCCAGGGATTGAGGAAGACGTCGTCGCCGAAGTTGGTCGTCCCCAGGGTCAGGCTGCAGGAGTCGGGCTCGGCGTCGAGCACCTTGAGCCGCTGGTCGAGCGGGTCGTGCACCGAGCCGCCGGTCGAGAGCTGGACGACGAGGTCACTCACGTCGCGGACCGCGGCCACCCACTCCTTGAGCAGGACCAGGTCGAGCGTCGGCCGATGCTCGCCGTCGCGCACGTGGAGGTGGATCATCCCCGCACCCGCGGCCTCGCACGCGCGCGCGGTCTCGGCGATCTCCTCCGGCGTCGTCGGCAGGTTCGGCACGTCGGCCTTGGCGGACTCGGCGCCCGTGGGAGCGACGGTGATCAGGAGACGATCGGCAGACAGCTCGGGCATGGCGCCATGCTGTCAGACGGACCGGTCGCCCGGTCCAGGTCCTCGCCCTCGTGTGCGCCGAGCCGGGCGGGCGCGGCGCACACGAGATCTCAGAGGTCAGAGGGCGACGACGACCTCGGCGATGCTGCCCACCGAGGCGTGCACCTTCTTGTCGACCGGGTCCGCCTTCGGCGCCAGCGTCCGCAGCGTCCACTCGCCGTCGCCGGCGAAGAATCGGAAGTGGCCGGTCGCCGAGGTGGGGACCTCGGCGGTGAACTCGCCGGTGCGGTCGAGCAGCCGCACGTAGGCGTTGCCCACCGGCTCACCCGCGCGGACCACCTGGCCCTGGACGATGGCCTCCTTCTTGACGTCGATGCCGTCGAGGGACAGGCCGCCCTCCGTTGCTCCGCACATGATCTGTTCCTTGCTCTAGAGATGGATGAGGTCTCGATACGCTCGCTGGCGCTCGCTACTCGACCGACGAGGGCCGCTCAGCGTCGGGTCTCGACACGCTCGCTGGCGCTCGCTACTCGACCGACGAGGTGAGCACCGGCGCTCGCTACTCGACCGACGAGAGGATCAGGCCTCGCCGGGCTCGTCGCCGATGGCGACCGGGACGCCCACGAGGGAGCCGTACTCGGTCCAGGACCCGTCGTAGTTCTTCACGCTCTCGTGGCCCAGGAGCTCCTTGAGCACGAACCAGGTGTGCGACGAGCGCTCGCCGATGCGGCACAGCGCGATCGTCTCCTTGGAGTCGTCGAGGCCGGCCTCGGCGTAGAGCGCCTTGAGCTCCTCGTCGGACTTGAAGGTGCCGTCGTCGTTGGCCGCCTTGCTCCACGGCACGTTGATCGAGGTCGGGACGTGGCCGGCGCGCTGCGACTGCTCCTGCGGGAGGTGGGCCGGCGCGAGGAGGCGACCGGCGTACTCGTCGGGGCTGCGCACGTCGACGAGGTTCTTCACGCCGATCGCGGCGACGGTCTCGTCGCGGAAGGCACGGATCGAGTGGTCCTGCTCCTGCGCGGTGTAGGACGTCTTCTCGCGGCTGGGCAGCTCGTCGGTGAGCTCGCGGGAGTCGAGCTCCCACTTCTTGCGGCCGCCGTCGAGGAGCTTGACGTCCTGGTGGCCGTAGAGCTTGAAGTACCAGTACGCGTACGCGGCGAACCAGTTGTTGTTGCCGCCGTAGAGCACCACGGTGTCGTCGTTGGCGACGCCGCGCTCGGACAGCAGCGCCTCGAACTGCTCCTTGCTGACGAAGTCCCGGCGGACCTGGTCCTGCAGGTCGGTCGTCCAGTCGAGCTTGATGGCGCCCTTGATGTGGCCCTTGTCGTACGCCGAGGTGTCCTCGTCGACCTCGATCAGCACCACCTTCGGGTCGTCGAGGTGGTCCTCCACCCACTGGGCGGTGACGAGGGAGTTCTCGCGGCTCATGTCTCTACCTTTCTTGTGCGCCGAGGAAGGGGCGCGGGGCTGTGTGGGGATTTCGTGGGGTCAGTGCGCGAAGCGCTGGAGGAGGAGGTACATCTCGCAGCCGAGGCAGAACCGGAAGACGGCGTTGAGCAGGGCGGCCACCAGCGCGAAGCCGGTCGCCACGAGGCCGAGCAGGTCCGCACCGAGGAGGAACCCGGCGAGTCCCACCAGCGCGAAGCCGAGCCCGACGGCCTGGGCGAACCGCGGCGGCGCCGGGTCCTCCAGCTCCGCCGGCGCCGCCAGCCGGGGCCGCACGACGGTGCGGAAGAGCCAGGAGTACGGCGTGTGCTGCACCCCGCGACCGGCGCCGAGCGCGAAGACGGCCGCCTGGACCGCGAGGAGCACGACCGCGACCGCCCCGGGGGCCAGCAGGAGCACCGCGACGAGCACCGCGACGGTCAGCGCGGCGGCGAACTGCGGACCTCGGGGGTCGATGCCGGCACTGGTGCGTGCGGCGGCGGTGGCGGACATGTCTCTCCTGCGGGTCCTGGAACGACGGACGGACGGCAGGTCACGCGGACGCGTGGGCGCGGCGGGGCGTGACCCTCAGCGCAGTCGACACAGCGACGAGCGGACGCGGCAGTGGTCCACTGCGCGGCGCTTGGTCAGCATGGTCGAGGACATGTCGACCAGAGTAGGGACGCCGGGGCCGATGCCCACAATCGACGTCTCACTATGCGGATGGTGTGTCCACGATGCGGGCACGCGCACTCCTAGGCCCAGCCGAGCGTGGCCAGGACCTGGTCCTTGCGGGGTGCGCCGGCAGCCCGGGTCACCTCACGACCGACGCTGTCGAGCACCAGGGTGGTCGGCGTGCGGAGGATGCCGAGCGTGCGGACCAGCTCGAGGTGGTGCTCGGCGTCGATCTCGACGTGGACCACGCCCGGGACCAGGCCGGCCACGTCGGCGAGCGTGCGGCGCGTGGCGCGGCACGGGGCGCAGAACGCCGAGGAGAACTGGACCAGGGTGGCCCGCTCCCCCAGCGCGACCTCGGGGACCGACGCGACGACGTGGGCCCAGGGAGTGGTGGCCGGTGGTTTCGAGACAGGCGCCAGCCCGCCTTCCTCGACCAACGAGGGGGACGCGGAGTCGTCATCCGGGACCACCGGGCTCGTGCCGCGGAAGCGGCCGTCGGTGAGCATCCGGTAGCCGCCGAACGCCAGCGCGGCGGCGACGGCCACCACGACGACCCAGGCACCAGAGCTCATGACGGGGACAACCCGGAGCCACCCACGTTCATTCCGGTGGCGTCAGCCGCCGGCGAAGGGCGGGAGGAACTCGACCGAGGACCCGGGCTCGACCAGCACCTCGCCCGGATCCTCGGTGCTGACCGGCCGGTCGCCGATGAGCGTCGAGCAGACCTGGAGGACGTCGGCGAGCCGGGTGCCCGGGTGGAGGACCAGGACCCGCCGGACGACCTCGTCGAGCGTGATCGGACCGTCCACCTCGAGGGCGTCCGATGCGACGCCTGCCGCCGAGCGTGCGGAGGCCCAGTAGTGGACTTCGATCGGCGAAAGGCTCATGTTTCGGTATTGTTCCCGACCAAGCACACCGGCCGAAGCCCAGCGTTGCGTTTCGGTCCCCGCCCCGGCCAACGGGAGGAGACCAGTCATGAGCACGCTCCTGCTTCTCACCAGCGCGCTGCAGCCGTCAGCGGAGGTCCTGCCCGGACTGGCGCTGCTCGGCCACCAGGTGAAGATCCTGCCCGCGGAGGGCAGCGCCCTCCTCGAGGCGCCCGACTCCGACCTCGTGCTGGTCGACGGCCGCCAGGACCTCGCCCATGCGCGCGACCTGTGCCGCCTCATCCGCACCACCGGCACCGATGTCCCGGTCCTGCTCGTCTGCACCGAGGGCGGCCTGGCCGTGGTCCAGCACGACTGGGGCATGGACGACGTGGTGCTGCACACCTGCGGCCCGGCCGAGCTCGAGGCGCGCATCAAGCTGGCCATCGGCCGGCTCGCTGCGCAGCGCGAGGCCGACGACCCCGAGGCGCACGTGATCCGGTCCGGCGAGGTCGTGGTCGACGACGCGACGTACACCGCGAAGGTCGGCCGGCGCTCGCTCGACCTCACGTTCAAGGAGTTCGAGCTCCTGAAGTTCCTGGCCCAGCACCCCGGGCGCGTCTTCTCGCGCCAGCAGCTGCTGCAGGAGGTGTGGGGCTACGACTACTTCGGCGGCACCCGCACCGTCGACGTCCACGTCCGCCGGCTGCGCGCGAAGCTCGGCCCCGAGAACGAGACCCTGATCGGGACGGTCCGCAACGTCGGCTACCGGTTCGTCCTTCCGACCAAGGACCAGCGGGCCGAGTCGGACGCGGAACAGCCGTCGCAGGTCTGAGACCGCGGCCTGCCACGTCGGCGGGAGAATGACCCGGTGCGAGCGGTGATCCAGCGGGTGCTGAGGGCCCAGGTGACGGTGGGCGAGCGGGTCGTCGGCGGATTCGACGAGCCCGGGCTGCTGGTCTACCTCGGCGTCACGCACGGGGACGGGCCGGACGAGATCGCGTGGATGGCGCGCAAGGTCTGGGACCTGCGGCTGCTGCGCGACGAGCAGTCGGCCTCGGACCTCGGGGCGCCGGTGCTGGTCGTCAGCCAGTTCACGCTCTACGGCGACGCCCGGAAGGGGCGACGCCCCACCTGGCAGGCCGCCGCACCGGGCCCGGTCAGCGAGCCGGCGTACGACGCCGTGTGCGCCGAGCTCGAGCGTCTCGGTGCGCGGGTGGAGCGCGGTGTCTTCGGCGCGGACATGCGGGTCGAGTCGGTCAACGACGGGCCGATCACGCTCGTGCTGGAGCGCGAACCGTCGGGAGTGCATGACGCGACCTAGGCTGCAGGTGTGGACCACGTCGCCGCCATCGCCGCCGCAGCCGAGGCCGCCGACGGCGCCGCCCCTCTCGACGAGGCGACGCTGATGACCCTGCGGCACCACCCCGACCAGGTCCGGTCCTGGATGCGCGAGGAGGGCTTCGCGCTGCTGGTCGGCGACGAGCTCAGCCTGGTCGTGCACCCGGACGCCCGCGGGCGTGGCCTCGGCCGGTCGCTGCTGGAGGAGGTCCTCACCTCCGCAGGCACACTCCGCGCCTGGTCGCACGGCGACCACCCGGCGGCGGCGGCGCTGGCGCGCAGCCACGGGTTCGAGCGGTTCCGCGAGCTGTGGGTGATGCGTCGCGACATGAGCGAGCCGCTGCCGTCGTACGACGCCTCGCGGGTGCGCTCCTTCCGCTCCTCCGACGCCGACGAGGTGGTGCGCGTCAACGCGGCGGCGTTCGCGCACCATCCCGAGCAGGGTGCGATGGACGCGGCCAACCTGGCCGAGCGGATGGCCGAGCCGTGGTTCGACCCCGAGGGGCTGCTCGTGGCCGCCGAGGGCGACCGGCTGCTCGGCTTCCACTGGACCAAGCAGCACTCGCCCTCGCTCGGGGAGGTCTACGTCGTCGGCATCGACCCCGCCGCCCAGGGTCAGGGTCTGGGCAAGCTGCTCACCCTCGCGGGTCTGCATCACCTGCGCGACCGCGGCGTCGGTGAGGTGCTGCTCTACGTGGAGTCCGACAACGCGCCGGCGATCGCCGTCTACTCCGGGCTCGGCTTCCGCCACGACGCGGCGGACACGCACGTGATGTACCGGCGCGGGTAGTCGAACAAGCGGCGCCGACACCAGCAGAGCCGAGCAGACCCGACGCCGTCGCCGTGGACGCCCACATGACCGGCGAGGTCAGGCAGAAGCCGCCCTGGAGGCGAGCCCAGCGCTCTAAGGTTGCGCCGTGTTCGGTCGCCGCCGTAGTCCCACCCGCGTCGTTCTCAGCAATCTCGAGGACGGATCCAGCGATCGGCCGATGACCGATGAGCAGAGACTCCTTGCCTCCTACGAGATGCTCACCCTGCAAGGACTCGAAGAGCACGCGCACATGTGGCAGACCCCAGCGCTGGGCCTGACGGCGCAGGCCTTCTTGTTCACCGTCTCCCTCGACCCCGCCGTCGCACCGGCATCGCGGGCTCTCGCCGCCGGCCTCGGAGCCGTGGTCGCCCTGCTCTCGCTCCAGCTGATGATCAAGCACCAGTTCCACCTGAAGCTCGATCGAGCCCAGCTGAACGACCTGGAGGAGAGGCTCGGCCTGGTCCGCATCGGTCTGAGGCGATGGGGCTACCACGACGACGGCAGCTACGACTGCGACCTGCCCGGCGCCCCCGAGCAACGATGGCCCCACCGCCTGCACTCCGCCTTCCTCTGGAAGCTGGGGCTGAGCATCTTCGCGGCTGCCGACCTCGTCGTGCTCGCGGTCCTCGCGCACCAGCACAACCGGTGGATCAACGCCCTGGTTGCGTGGCTCTTCTGACGTCAGGACCTGCCGCCGTCAGCGCCGCCTCCACAGCAGCACGCATGCGCCGACCCCGATCGCCCACCCGAGGAGGACGGGGACGTCGCCCGCGTTGAGGCCACGGCCCTTCCCGAGAGTCACGATCGGATCGCCTGCCCAGGGCCCGTGCCCCGCGATCAGCAGCAGCGTCAGCGCCGTGAGCGCGGCACCGACGAGCGCGATCAGCGCACGGTCGGGCACGTGGTCACCGCAGCGGGCGCACGTGCAGCCCGACCTCGGGGTCGACGACGACCTCCTGGGCGGCGGGCATGCCGTCGACGGTCAGCGGCGCGTCGACGGGGACGTTGCGCTTGACCATGGCGAGCGCGATGGGGCCGAGCTCGTGGTGGCGGGCCGAGGTGCCGACGAAGCCGACGACCTTGTCGCCGCTGAGCAGCTCGGCGCCGACGGCGGGCAGCCGGTTCTCCGAGCCGTCGAGGTGCAGCAGCGTGAGGCGGCGCGGGGGGCGGCCGAGGGTGTGGACGCGGGCGACCGTCTCCTGGCCGCGGTAGCAGCCCTTGTCGAGATGGACCGCCGACGGGATCCAGCCGGCCTCGTTCGGGATCGTGCGGTGGTCGGTGTCCAGGCCCAGGCGCGGCTCGCCGCGGGCGATGCGCAGCGCCTCGTAGGCCCACAGGCCGCAGGCCGGACCGGCCGCCTCGGCGTACGCCGCCAGCCGGTCGCGCGGCACGAGCTCGTGC
>JAEZKN010000553.1 GCA_023415395.1 Actinomycetes bacterium | reverse complement strand
GCCGTGGACACCCACACGACGGTGTCGTCGTCGGAGGCGTCGGAGTCGGTCTTGGTGATGCTCTGGACCTTGACCGGGTTCTCGACGAGCTCGTTGGTCTCGAGGTCGATCTTGTTCACGATGCCGTCGAGGTTGGTGATCTGCTCGACGTCGAGCGGAGTCTTCTTCACCACTCCCGGCGCCCAGGTGGTGGCGATGATGCCGGCCGCGAGCAGGAACGCGCCCAGCCCGAGCAGCACGAAACCGAAGACCGTACGCTTCACGACGCCTCCCAAGCATCCGTTAGGTTGCGGCGCACGCTAGCACTACTCACCGGTATCAGTGCGACATCCGTCACACCCGTGACCGAAAAATGTCCTCGTCCCCCGTGTGCCATAGTCCTGCCGTGCCGCGCCCCACTGTCCCCGCCTGGATCCAGGTCGTCCGGGAGGGTCCGGCGGTCGTGCTCGCCGGGGCGGTCCTCATCGCGCTCCAGGCCGGACTGCGGGCGTGGCAGCTCTACCCGTCGTGGTTCTACGCCGACGACTACCGGCTGCTCGACGACGCGACGGGTACGCCGTTCGGGCTGGACTACCTGCTCGAGCCCTTCGACAGCCAGTTCATGCCGCTGGGACGGGCGGTCGCGTGGGTCGTGGCGGACTCCGGGCACGTCGACTGGACGCTCGCGGCCACGCTCACCCTCGGCTTCTCGACCCTGGCCGGCGCCGCGTGCCTGTGGATGCTGGTCACGCTCTTCGGAGCGCGCTGGGGGGTGCTGGCGCCGTTGGCGCTCTACCTCACCAGCGCGCTCAGCCTGCCCGGGCTGATGTGGTGGGCGGCCTCGCTCAACCAGGTCCCGATGCAGGCGGTGGTCTTCGCCGCCGTGGCCACCTGGGTGCGCTACCTGCGGGGTGGCCGGTGGCCCTGGCTGCTCGCGACGCTGGCGGTCGTCGCGGTCGGGCTGCTCGCCTACGTCAAGGCCCTGCTGGTGCTCGGCCTGCTGGCCTTCCTCGTGCTCGCCTACTTCTCCGCCGGCGGCGCCCGCCGTCGGATCCTCGCCGCGCTCCGGCGCTACTGGCCTGCCGCCGTCGCCGCCGCTGTGCTCGGCGGAGCCTTCGCGTACTACTACCTGACCCAGGTCCCCTCGGTGTTCGAGGAGGCCACCGGCCCGGTCGCGGGCGACCTCGCCCAGACCATGCTCGGGACGGCGTTCCCCAGCGGCCTGGCCGGCGGGCCCTGGCGGTGGAACACGTCCAACCCGCCCGCCGCCGTCGCCGACCCGCCGGCGGTCATGGTCAACCTCGCGTGGGTGGCCATCGCGCTCCTCGTCTGCGTGGTCGCGCTGCGTCGGCGACGCAGCCTCCGGGCGTGGGCCCTGCTGGCCGGCTACCTCGGCGCGGCGTACGTCCTCCTGCTCGTGAGCCGCGCCCCGGTCTCCGGCGGCTACGGCGGCCTGGAGTACCGCTACCTGACCGACGTCGCGGCCGTCGCGGTGCTGTGCCTGGGCCTGGCGACGATGCCACTGCGGGGCGCGGTCGAGTCCAGCGAGGCGCGCGAGCGCCCGCTGCTGCTCCTCGAGCCGCCGGCGTGGCTGGTGGCCGGCCTGACCACCCTGGTCTGCGTCTCCTCGCTGGGCAGCTCGGCCTACTACGCCCACGTCTGGCACGACGACCACCCCGGTGCCGACTACGTCGCCCGCGCGGTCGAGGGGCTCGACGGCCAGGGCGAGCTCGACCTGGCCGACCAGGTGGTCCCGCCCGAGGTCGTCACGCCGCTCTCGGCGCCGCTCAACACGACCGCGCGCCTGCTGCCGCTGGTCGCGAGCAACGTGCACTTCCCGTCCAGCACCGCGAGCCTGGTCGTCCTGGACGAGGACGGCACGCCGTTCCGCGCCGAGGTCGAGGGCGACGTCGACAGCCCGCCCGGCCCCGTCCCGGGCTGCGGGTGGCAGCTGCGCGGAGGCCGCACGGTCACGGTCCCGCTGAGCGCCGACGTCTTCGACTTCGGCTGGTGGGTCCAGGTCGACTACCTCGCCTCGGCCGACGACGTCATGATGGTGGGCACGGGTGACAGCGAGCAGGAGGTCCAGGTGTCCCGAGGACTCAACAGCGTCTTCCTCCACGTCGACGCCGGGTTCGGCGAGGTGGTGCTGGGCGGCACCCGGCCGGACACGACCGTCTGCGTCGACCGGATCGTCGTCGGCGAGCCCGAGCCGGCGGGCGCGCTGTGACCTCGACCGCGGACCGCGCCTCCGACCACTCCTCCGGCCACTCGCTCGGCGCCGAGATCGTCCCGCCCCCGCCCGCGACCGCCGGCCAGTACGTCGTCCTCGACACGCTGCGCGCGGTCGGCGCGCTGTGCGTGCTCACCACCCACACCGCCTTCGAGTCCGGCGCCTACGTCGGCCACGGCCTCTGGGGCACCATGCTCGCCCGGCTCGACGTGGGCGTCGCGATCTTCTTCGTTCTCTCCGGCTTCCTGCTGTCGCGGCCGTTCCTGGCCCGCGGGCTGCCCGGCGGCCGCGAGGTCGCCACCCGCCGCTACCTGTGGAAGCGGTTCCTGCGCATCTGGCCGGTCTACGTCGTCACCGTCGTGGTGGCGCTGGTCCTCATCCAGCGCAACAGCGGCCTCGGGCTCGCCGACTGGGTGACCACCCTGCTGATGCTCAACACCTTCGTCGACCCGGCGCTCCCCTACGGCCTCACCCACATGTGGAGCCTCGCGGTCGAGGTGACGTTCTACCTCGCCCTGCCGCCGCTGATGCTCCTCGCCGTCGGCCGCACCCTGCGGCCCTGGCGGGTGCTCGCGGTCCTCGCCGCGCTGTCGGCACTCTCGGTCTGGTGGCACCTCGACGGCGCCGACCGGATCGGCGAGGCGACCACCGGCTCGCCCCACCAGTGGCTGCCGGCCTACCTCATCTGGTTCGTCCTCGGCATCGGCCTCGCGCTGGTCACGCTGCTGCTCGACCAGGCTCGGCGCGAGGGCCGCTCCCCCGGCCGCGTCGTCGCCGGGATCGCCGCCGCCGGTGCCCAGCCGGGCGTGTGCTGGGTCGCGGCGCTCGGCGTCTTCCTCGTGGCCTCCACGCCGCTGGCCGGCCCGACCCTGCTCGCCCCCCTGACGCCGGCGGAGTCCCTGACCAAGAACCTGCTGTACGCCGTGACCGGCGTGCTGCTCGTCGCGTCGGGCGTCTTCGCGGTGGAGGACGGGCGCTTCACCCGCACCTTCGGCCGGCTCTGGCTGCGGCGCCTGGGCTGGATCTCCTACAGCCTCTTCTGCCTGCACATGTCGGTCCTCCAGCTGGTGTGGTGGGCGACCGGCTGGCCGATCTTCGGCGGCCACGCGCTCGAGGTCTGGCTGATCACGCTGGCGGTCAGCCTGGTCGTCGCCGACGTGGCCTACCGCGTGGTGGAGCGGCCGGCGCTGCGCCTGAAGACCGCGCGGCTCGGGAGCGCGGGCAACCGGGGCCGACGCGGCCGCCGCAGCGGCAGCGACGCGAGCACCGAGGCGAGCGAGACCAGCAGCAGGTAGTGCGGCCACGCGAGGTTGCCCGCCCAGTCCTGGCCCCAGGGCCGCAGCGCGTAGACCGCGCCGACGGCCAGGCACGGGAGGGCGAACAGTCCGGCGGAGAGGTCGGGCAGCCGCCTCTCGACCAGCACGACGACGGGGACGGTGACCGCCGCGACCAGCACGCCGACCCAGCCCGCGACCAGGCCGAAGGCAGCCACGGCGACGGGCACCAGCACGAGCGGTGAGGCGACGCGTGCCTCGAGCGGGGCCGGGCTGGTCCGTGGCCGCCGGAGCAGCAGGACCGTCGCGACGAGGGCCAGGAGGGCGAGCAGGCCCACGCCCAGCCCGGCGCGGTAGGCCCGGTCGGGCGCGAACTCGGTGACGACGACCGCGCCGGGGTCCGCGGGGTCCAGGCGCCAGCCCTGCTGCCAGCCGTCGACGGTGACCGGCGTGAGCCGCTCGTCGCCCTGGGTCGCCTGCCAGCCGAGGTTGGCGTTCTGGCGCACCACGACGACCACGCCGCCCAGGGCCGGCGCGAGCTCGCGG
>JAEZKN010000480.1 GCA_023415395.1 Actinomycetes bacterium | reverse complement strand
GAGGACGACGGCGACCGTCAGCCGGGTGCTGCGCTGGCGACGCCGGCTGGACCGACCGGCACGAGCCTGAGGGGAAGCCATGCCAGCAGGCTAAGGGTCCGGGCGTCCGATCCGTCGCAGGCGCTCCGGGGCGCGCGTCCCGCCCTAGACGAGATCGTCGTCGGAGCTCACGCGACACGCTCGCTCGAGGGCGATCGACGTGGCGACGATGGCCACGCCCGCGAGCGCGGAGACGGCCGCCCGGAGCACCCGCTGGTCGCCCAGCTCGGTGTCGACGTCGAGCCAGCTGAGCGCGTAGCCGGCGTACCCTCCGGCCATCAGCGCGCCCACCAGGGCGCACGCCCGGGCCAGCACCAGCCGGTTGACGGCCTGGTGCGGCTCGAGCCGCTGACGGTGGACGTGGACCGTGCGCCGGGTGAGGTAGGCGGTCGTGCCGAGGATGGCCGCGACCAGCACCAGCGCGAGCGGCTGCGCCCAGGTGATCACCGGCGCCGTGCCACGCACCCGCTCGGCGAGGGGGTGCAGCAGCCAGCCCCCGGCCAGGCCGACGACGGCCCAGACGGCGAGGGTCACTGCGGACGTCGGCCGCAGCCGGCCCCCGCCCGGCTCGTCACCGGACGGGACCTCGCTCACCGCCGCGCTGCCCCGGGCGTCACTGGATCTCGAGGACCAGGTCGTCGCGCAGCTTCAGGCCGCTCTCGTCGATCTGCTCGAGCAGGTCCGCCAGCGGGCCGCGGCCGGGGAACTCGGCGTCGGGCTCGAGGTCGGCCCACGGCCGGAGCACGAACGCGCGCTCGTGCGCTCGCGGGTGCGGGAGGCGCAGGAAGTCCTCGTCGCTGCGGCGGTCGCCGACCACGATCAGGTCGACGTCGAGCGTCCGCGGAGCGTTCTGGACGTCGCTGCGCTCGCGCTCGAAGGCGTCCTCGATCGCGAGGGCGCGGTCCATCAGCCGGCTCGCGGCCAGCGTGGTGTCGATCAGGACGACGGCGTTGAGGAAGGTCTTGGCCTCCGGCGGGCAGTCGACCGGGTCGGTCTCGTAGACCGCCGAGACGCCGGTGACCCAGACGTCGGGGGTGTCCGCGATCGCGTTCACCGCACCCTGCAGGCTGGCCATCCGCTCACCGAGGTTCGACCCCAGCGCGAGCACCGCCCGACGGATGGGACGCATCTCCCCCGTCAGGGTGTCGGTGTCGACGATGTTGGGGTTGGGGGTCTCAGTCACGTGCGGACCTCGCGTTTCGAGTGATCGTGAGCGCCACGTCCGAGAACGTCGCGTCGATGGGCGCGTCCGGCTTGTGGACCGTCACCCGCACCCATTCAACACGGTCGACCAAGAGGCAGACGTCCGCGATCCGCTGGGCGAGGGTCTCGATCAGGTCGACCGGATCCTTCTCCACGGCGGCTTTCACCGAGGCAACGAGACTTCCGTAGTCGGCGGTGTCTTGCAAGTCGTCGGAGGCCGCCGCGGGGGTGGTGTCGATGCCGAGGACGAGGTCGACGACGAAGACCTGCCCCTCCCGCTTCTCGAACTCGAAGACCCCGTGGTGCCCGAAGCACTCGATGCCGGTCACCGCCAGCTCGTCGGTCACTCTCCCGCCTCTCCGTCCACGTCCGCGTCCACGTCCGGGCCCAGCCGGTCCACGACCAGCAGTGCGTCCTTCGCGGCACGCACGTCGTGCACCCGCAGGCCCCACACGCCCAGCCGGGCGAGGTGGACCGTGAGCGCGGTGTGGGCGTGCTCGCGCTGGTCGACCGGACGGACGGTCCCGCGCCGGTCGGCGAGGAGCCTACCGAGGAAGGACTTGCGGCTCGCACCCACCAGGACCGGATAGCCGAGCTCCTGGATCGGCGCGAGGTCCCTCAGCAGCTCCCAGTTGTGCTCCGGGCGCTTGGCGAAGCCGAGCCCGGGATCGAGCACGACGCGCTGCGGGGCGATGCCGGCCGCGAGGATCGCCTCGACCCGGGCGGCGAGCTCGTCGCGGACCGCCGCCACGACCCCTCCCGGGCCGTCGTAGACCGCGAAGTCGCGCATGTGGTCGGCGTGCGCACGCCAGTGCATGGCGACGTACGTCGCGCCGTGCGCTGCCGTCACGTCCAGGATCGCCGGGTCGGCCAGGCCGCCGGACACGTCGTTGACGATGGTCGCGCCGGCCCGCAGGGCCGCGTCCGCGACCTCGGCGCGCATGGTGTCGACCGAGACCGTGGCGCCGTCGGCCGCGAGCGCGGTGATGACCGGGACCACCCGGTCCAGCTCCTCGGTGACCAGGGGGCGCGTGGCGCCCGGGCGGGTCGACTCCCCGCCGATGTCGAGGAGGTCCGCGCCGTCCGCGAGCAGCTCGCGCCCGTGCGCGATGGCGGCGTCGGGCTCCAGCCAGCGCCCGCCGTCGGAGAACGAGTCGGGCGTGACGTTCACGACCCCCATCAGCAGCGGCACGGGCATGCTCTGAGGCTAGTGGTCCGCGGTCGACCGGTCAGCGGCGGTGGATGAGGGCCATCGCCTCTGCGCGGGTGGCGGCGTTGCTGCGCATGGTGCCGCGGACCGCGGAGGTGATCGTGCGGGCGCCGGCCTTCTTCACCCCGCGCATGGTCATGCACAGGTGCTCGGCCTCGATCACCACGATCACGCCGCGGGCCTCGAGGACCTCCGTGAGCGCGTCGGCGACCTGCGTGGTCAGCCGTTCCTGGACCTGGGGCCGCTTGGCGTAGACGTCGACGAGCCGGGCCAGCTTGGAGAGGCCGGTGATCTTGCCGGTCTCGGCCGGGATGTAGCCGACGTGGGCCACGCCGGTGAACGGCACCAGGTGGTGCTCGCACATCGACCAGAGCTCGATGTCGCGGACCAGCACCATCTCGTCGTGGCCGAGGTCGAAGGTCGTGGTGAGGACGTCCTTGGGCTCCATCCGCAGCCCCACCGTCAGCTCGGCGTACGCGCGCGCCACGCGGGCGGGGGTGTCGTGCAGCCCCTCCCGGTCGGGGTCCTCCCCGATGGCGATGAGGAGCTCCCGGACGGCCGCCTCGGCGCGCGCCTGGTCGAACGCCGGGACCTCGGAGGCCGGCCGGGCCTCGTAGCGGATCGGGTCGGTCATCGGTGCGCTCAGGCTCCCGGCGCCGGGGGCTCGGGACGAGCGCCTCCGGGGCCCTCGACCCCCGGGTCGCCGTGGATGTCTCCGCCGGGTCCCGGCGGGGTCAGGACGGCGCCGCCCTGCTCCTCGCCACCCTGCGTCCCGTTCTGGCCGTTGGCCGCGGCGCTGGCCGCAGCCCGGTCGCGGATCCACTGCGGGATCTCGACCGGCGGGATCGTGGAGGGCACGCGCTGGTCGGAGCCGGTCCACGCGGGACGCTCCGGGCGCCGGCGCAGGGGCTCGAAGATCTTGGCCACCTGCTCCTTGTCCAGCGTCTCCTTGTCGAAGAGCTCGAGCACCAGCGCGTCGAGGACGTCGCGGTTCTCCTCGAGGATCTCGAAGGCCTCCTGGTGCGCGTTCGCGAGGAGCTTCTTGGTCTCCTCGTCGACGATCGCGGCGACGTCCTCGGAGTAGTTGCGCGAGTGGCCCAGGTCGCGGCCCAGGAAGGGCTCGGAGTTCGAGTCGCCGAGCTTGATCGCACCGAGCCGCTCGGTCATGCCGTACTGCGTGACCATCGCGCGGGCCACGCTGGTGGCCTTCTCGATGTCGTTGCCGGCGCCGGTGGTCGGGTCGTGGAAGACCATCTCCTCGGCCGCCCGGCCGCCCAGCATGTAGGCGAGCGAGTCGAGCATCTGCGAACGGGTCTGGGAGTACTTGTCCTCGTCCGGGAGGACCATCGTGTAGCCCAGCGCCCGGCCGCGCGGCAGGATCGTGATCTTGTGGACCGGGTCGGTGCCGGGCAGCGCCGCGGCCACCAGGGCGTGGCCGCCCTCGTGGTAGGCGGTGATGAGCTTCTCCTTCTCGCTCATCAGGCGGGTGCGGCGCTGGGGACCGGCGATGACGCGGTCGATCGCCTCGTCCATCGCGGCGCTGGTGATCAGCTTCTGGTTGGCCCGCGCGGTGAGCAGCGCGGCCTCGTTGAGCACGTTGGCCAGGTCGGCACCGCTGAAGCCCGGCGTACGACGCGCGACGTTGCGCAGGTCGACGTCCTGGGCCAGCGGCTTGCCGCGCGCGTGCACCTGGAGGATGCGCTCGCGACCGGCCAGGTCGGGGGCGTCGACCTGGATCTGGCGGTCGAAGCGGCCGGGCCGCAGCAGCGCGGGGTCGAGCACGTCGGGCCGGTTGGTGGCCGCGATCAGGATGACCCCGCCCCGGACGTCGAAGCCGTCCATCTCGACCAGCAGCTGGTTGAGGGTCTGCTCGCGCTCGTCGTGGCCGCCGCCCATGCCGGCACCGCGGTGACGTCCGACGGCGTCGATCTCGTCGATGAAGACGATCGCCGGGGCGTTCTCCTTGGCCTGCTCGAAGAGGTCGCGCACGCGGGAAGCACCGACACCGACGAACATCTCGACGAAGTCCGAGCCCGAGATCGAGTAGAACGGGACCCCCGCCTCGCCGGCGACGGCGCGGGCCAGCAGCGTCTTGCCGGTGCCCGGAGGGCCGTAGAGCAGGACGCCCTTGGGGATCTTGGCGCCGACGGCCTGGAACTTGGCCGGCTCCTGGAGGAACTCCTTGATCTCGCCGAGCTCCTCGATCGCCTCGTCGCAGCCGGCGACGTCGGAGAACGTCGTCTTCGGCATGTCCTTGGAGATGAGCTTGGCCTTGGACTTGGCGAACTGCATGACGCCGCGGCCGCCGCCGCCCTGGACCTGGTTCATGAGGAACAGGAAGAGCAGGATGATCAGCGCGAACGGCAGCAGCGTGGCGAGGATCGAGCCGAGCAGGCTCGGCTTGGGGACCTCGACGGTGTACTTCTCGATGTCGCCCGAGTCGATCTGCTGCTGGACCTCGTCCTCGATCGCGGCCTGGGTGCCGTCGAGCCAGTACGTGGTGACCTTGTCGCCGTTGTCGAGCTCAGCCTTGATCTGCTGGTCGCCGGCGTCGATGAAGGTGATCTCCTTCACGTCGCCGCTGGCGATGTGCTCCTGCATGGCGGAGGACTCGATCTCCTGGTAGCCGCCATCGGGGCCGAGGTACTGCAAGGCGAGCAGCACGCCCACCACGGCGACGACGATCCACAGCCAGGGACCCTTGAATATGCGCTTCACAGGCTTCTCTCGGACGAGCTCATCTGAACGGTCGACGGTACACGTGACTGCCGACGCGTCCCATTGTCGCAGGCGAGCCTAGGAGGACCCTGATCGCGGCACCCGATCGTCGAGCGATCTCTCAGGTGCAGTCGCGGGCCGGGAGGACGGTTCAGGAGTAGACGTGCGGCGCGAGGGTCCCGATGTCGCGCAGGTTGCGGTAGCGCTCCTTGTAGTCGAGGCCGTAGCCGACCACGAACTCGTTGGGGATGTCCCAGCCGACGTACTTGACGTCCACGGGCATCGTGAGCGCCTCCGGCTTGCGCAGCAGCGTGCAGATCTCGACGCTCGCGGGGTTGCGCGAGCTGAGGTTCGAGGTCAGCCAGGAGAGCGTGAGGCCGGTGTCGATGATCTCGTCGACGATGATCACGTGCCGGCCGGAGATGTCGGTGTCGAGGTCCTTGAGGATGCGGACCACGCCGCTGGACTTCGTGCCGGAGCCGTAGGACGACACCGCCATCCAGTCCATCTCCAGGTGCCGGGTGAAGCTGCGGGCCAGGTCGGCCATGACCATCACCGCACCGCGCAGGATGCCGACGATGAGGATGTCCTTGCCGGCGTAGTCGCTCTCGATCTGGGCCGCCAGCTCGCGGAGCCGCTCCTGGATCTGCTCCTCGGTGAAGAGGACGTTGACGAGGTCGTTCTCCACGTGGGACGAGTCCATGCTCGAAGACTAGATCAGCGCTTCTTCTTGCTCACGGTGAGGGTGAGCTGCTTGGAGCTGGACGACCTGTGGTCGGCGTTGCCGAGGAAGTACGCCGTCAGCTTGTACCCACCGGCCGGCAGCTGCGGCAGCGTGACGGTGACCGCGCCCTTCTTGCCCAGCGTGGCCGCACCGAGGACCTTCTTGCCCGCACGCACCTCCACGTCGCCGGCGACCGTCCCCGTGCCCTTGACCGGGGCGACCGTGACGGTGACCGTGCCCTTGTCCTTGGTGGTGATGGACGCCTTGCCGAGCGTGGCCGAGGTGGTGGTGGGCGCGGAGATCTTCTCGATCTCGATCTCGCCCATGCTGATCTTCTTGCGCCGCTTGGTGATGAGGCCGGCGTCGTACTCCACGGGCTCGTAGCCCGTCTTGGACAGCTTCAGCGTGTAGGAGCCGTGCGGCACCTCGACGAAGAAGTAGCCGTGCTGCTTGCCGGTGGGCCAGCGGCTCGCGTAGGTCAGCGCCGAGGCGGCGACCTCGCCGGTGGCCTTGACCGCCTCGCGCTCCTGGCAGAACTTCCACCGCACGGAGGTGTGACGCGATGACGCGTGACCTGCCGCGTCTTCCCCTGTCCGACGAGGGT
>JAEZKN010000430.1 GCA_023415395.1 Actinomycetes bacterium | reverse complement strand
GTAAACCGGGTGCCGGCGCCGCGCCGCCGGGGATAGCCTCGCGACCTTGTGGGCAGGGTCTGGGAGGTCGTCGCGCCGCGGCGGTTCGGCAGCGGCTTCCGCTGGCTCATCGCCTCGTCGTGGTCGTCGAACCTCGGTGACGGGATCGCCCTCGCGGCCGGCCCGCTGCTGGTCGCCTCGCTGACCCACGACCCGATCCTCGTCGCCGCCGCGGCCTTCCTGCAGTGGCTGCCCCCGCTGGTCTTCGGACTGCTCGCCGGCGCGCTCGCCGACCGGCTCGACCGGCGGCTGATCATCGTGACCGTCGACCTTCTGCGGGCGTTCGTGCTCGTGCTGCTGGCCCTCGTGGTGGCGACCGACCTGGCCGCGATCTGGGTCGTGCTGCTCGCGCTCTTCCTGCTCGGCACCGCGGAGGTGTTCGCCGACAACACCGCGGCCACCTTGATGCCGATGCTCGTCCACCGCGACGACCTCGCGGCGGCCAACTCCCGCCTGACCACCGGCTTCATCACCGTCAACCAGCTCGCCGGGCCGCCGATCGGTGCGGCGCTCTTCGCGGCCGGGCACGCCGTGCCGTTCGCCGCGCAGGCGGCTGTGGTGGCCCTGGGCGCGGTGCTGGTCTCCCGGGTCGCGCTGCCGCCGCACCGGCGCGAGGTCGCCCCCGACACCCGCCTGCGGCACGCCCTCCTCCGCGACGTCGCGGAGGCGTTCGGCTGGACGGTCCGCAACCCGGCCGTCCGCACCCTCGTGATGACGATCTTCGTCTTCAACATCACCTTCGGAGCCGCCTGGTCCGTGCTGGTGCTCTACGCGACCCAGCGCCTGGGCATGGGGCCGATCGGCTTCGGCCTGCTGACGACGGTCTCCGCGGTCGGCGGGCTGCTCGGCACGCTGTCCTACCCCTGGATCACCCGGCACGTGAGCCTGGGGGACCTGATGCGTCTCGGGCTGCTCGTCGAGACCTTCACGATGCTCTCGCTGGCCGTCACCACCCGCGCCTGGGTCGCGATGGGCATCTTCTTCGTGTTCGGCGCCCACGCCTTCATCTGGGGCACCACCTCCCTGACGATCCGCCAGCGCGCGGTCCCGAGCGAGCTCCAGGGCCGGGTGGGGAGCGTGAACCTCGTCGGCGTGTACGGCGGCCTGGTGCTCGGCTCCGGGATCGGTGGCGTGATCGCGCAGCGCTGGGGCGTGACGGCGCCGTTCTGGTTCGCCTTCGTCGGGTCCGCGGTCTTCGTGGTGCTCATCTGGCGCCAGCTGGTCCACATCGCGCACACCGACCAGTCCGACGCGCCGGCGCCCGCCTGAGCGGGTCGTCCGACTCGGGCCTGGTCATGGACGGGCCGCGGTGAGCCAGCCACCGAATCGCCCAGGGAAGAGGTGGCTGGCTCACCGCCAGCCCCGCCGCGCGGCCGACGCGCCCGCACCGGCCTGATGTCGCCGATGCCGCACGCGAGGGGTGGGTCCGGGTATCGTGTCGATCGCTGAGCTTCCCCTCAAGGCCTGCTGCGATGATGCTGCCTCCGTCCTCAGACGCGACACGAGTCCGACGAACCTGACGATCGACGAGCTGGGAGCCAGACGTTGTACCTGAAGAGCCTGACCCTCAAGGGGTTCAAGTCCTTCGCCTCCTCGACCACGCTCCAGCTCGAGCCGGGCATCACCTGCATCGTGGGCCCCAACGGCTCCGGCAAGTCGAACGTCGTCGACGCGCTGGCCTGGGTCATGGGCGAGGCCAGCGCGAAGTCGCTGCGCGGCGGCAAGATGGACGACGTCATCTTCGCCGGCACCTCCGGCCGCCCGCCGCTGGGCCGCGCCGAGGTGCTGCTGACCATCGACAACTCCGACGGGGCCCTGCCGATCGAGTACGCCGAGGTCACGATCAGCCGCACGATGTTCCGCACGGGTGGCTCGGAGTACGCCATCAACGGCAACCCGTGCCGCCTGCTCGACGTCCAGGAGCTGCTGAGCGACTCCGGCATCGGCCGCGAGATGCACGTGATCGTGGGGCAGGGCCAGCTCGACACGATCCTGCACGCGACCCCGGAGGACCGCCGCGGCTTCATCGAGGAGGCCGCCGGCGTCCTCAAGCACCGCAAGCGCAAGGAGAAGGCGCTCCGCAAGCTCGACTCCACCGAGGGCAACCTCACCCGCCTGAACGACCTGCTCACCGAGATCCGCCGCCAGCTCAAGCCGCTGGGCCGCCAGGCCGAGGTCGCCCGCCGCGCCCAGACCGTGCAGGCCGACGTGCGCGACGCCCGGGCCCGCCTGATGGCCGACGACCTGGTCACCGCCCGCACCGCGCTGGAGCAGGAGATGGCCGACGAGTCGGTCCTGGTCGCCCGCCGCGAGCAGGTCGAGCAGCAGCTGGCCCAGGCCCGCGAGGCCGAGGGCCGGCTCGAGGCCGCGCTGCGCGAGGACCTCCCCGCGCTCGCGCAGGCACAGGAGACCTGGTTCCAGCTCTCTGGGCTGCGCGAGCGGCTCCGCGGCCCCCAGTCGCTGGCCGCCGAGCGGGTCCGCAACGCCGCCTCCACCAGCGAGGTGGAGGAGCGCACCGGCCGCGACCCCGAGGCGCTGGAGGCCGAGGCCGAGCAGGTCCGCCAGCAGGAGCAGCGCACCGGCGCCGAGGTCGTGCTGACCATCGACAACTCCGACGGCGCGCTGCCGATCGAGTACGCCGAGGTGACGATCAGCCGCACGATGTTCCGCAGCGGCGGGTCGGAGTACGCCATCAACGGCACCTCGTGC
>JAEZKN010000368.1 GCA_023415395.1 Actinomycetes bacterium | reverse complement strand
TACCGGAATTCGCCCACTTGACCGATGCCGACATCGAGCATCTCGCCGTCGAGCTGGACGCCATCCGTCAAGACATCGAGGACTCCCTCGGTGAGCGCGATGCGCGCTACATCCGCCGCACCATCGCCGCCCAGCGCGCCCTCGAGGTGGCGGGCCGGCTGATGCTGACCGCGGGCTCCAAGCGCTCGGCCTGGTGGGCCGGCACCCTGACGTTGGCCGCCGCCAAGATCATCGAGAACATGGAGATCGGCCACAACGTCATGCACGGCCAGTGGGACTGGATGAACGACCCCGAGATCCACTCCTCCACCTGGGAGTGGGACACCGCGCAGCCGGCCGAGCAGTGGAAGCACAGCCACAACTACATCCACCACCAGTTCACCAACGTGCTCGGCTACGACAACGACATCGGCTACGGGATCCTCCGGATGGCGCGGGAGCAGAAGTGGTCGCCGTACAACCTCGGCCAGCCGGTCTACAACGCGTTGCTCGCGACGCTCTTCCAGTGGGGCGTCGCCCTGCACGACCTCGACATCGAGAGGATCCGCAAGGGCGAGAAGGACCCGAAGGAGATGAAGCGCCAGCTGCGCCAGATCCTCCGCAAGGGCCGCAACCAGGTCCTCAAGGACTACGTCGTCTACCCGGCGCTGTCGGGCCGGCACTGGAAGACCACGCTCACGGCCAACATGACGGCCAACCTGACGCGGAACCTGTGGGCCTACGTGATCATCTTCTGCGGGCACTTCCCCGACGGCGCGATGCACTTCACCGAGGAGGAGATCGAGGACGAGACGCGCTCGGAGTGGTACCTGCGGCAGATCCTGGGCGCCGCGAACTTCAAGGGCGGCCCGCTGCTGCACATCCTCAGCGGCAACCTCGGCTTCCAGATCGAGCACCACCTCTTCCCGGACCTGCCGAGCAACCGGTACGCCGAGATCTCGGTGCGCGTCCGCGCGCTCTGCGAGAAGTACGACCTGCCCTACACGACCGGTCCGCTGCACCGGCAGTACGGCCAGGCGCTGCGCACGATCATCAAGCTCTCGCTGCCCAACGGCATGACCTCGAGCGACCAGCCCGAGCCGCCGTCGCCGTCGCGGGACCGCAAGCGCAGGTCGGACGCCGAGCGGCCGCCGCGCCGCAAGGAGCTGGGTGGATGGATGCGCAGCGCGTGATGCCCGACGTCACGCCCGACCTGATCCCCGACCTGATGCACCCGGGCGTCACCGTGGAGCGGCTGACGACCAAGGCCTGGGTGACGCAGTGCGCGCTGAGCCGGATCTGCGGGGTGTGCGCCGAGTCGCTCGGGCGACCCATCGCGTTCCGCGGGACCCCGCGGGAGGTGGGCCGCAACGCCTTCCACCTGCCGCCCATGCACGTGGCCTGCGCGGAGTCCCTGGGGGAGCGGGCGGAGTCGGAGCTGGTCACGACCGCGGGCTTCGAGTTCGTGCGGCCCGGCCGCGACGACCTCGACCGGCGCCCGCGCTTCGAGCCGAACTCGCTGCTCTGAGCGGGCTAGGGTCGGCGTCATGGCCAAGACCCCCGCAGCCGAGGTCGAGGCGGGCGGTCGTGCCGTCCGCGTCTCCAGTCCGGACCGGGTGATCTACGAGGCGACCGACGCCACGCCCGAGGTGACCAAGCTGATGGTCGCGGAGTACTTCGCGAGCGTCGAGGACGGGCTGATGCGAGCCCTCCGGGACCGGCCGACCGCACTCGAGCGGTGGACCTCCGGCGTACGGCCGGGGATGCGGCTGGCCACGGGTCCCCAGGACAAGGACGCCGACGCGTTCTACCAGAAGCGGGTGCCGAAGGGGGCGCCCGACTACGTCGAGACGGTCGAGATCACCTTCCCGTCCGGGCGGACGGCGGCCGAGATCTGCCCGACCGAGATCGCCGTGCCGGTCTGGTGCGCGCACATGGGCACGCTGGTGTTCCACCCCTGGCCGGTGCGCCGAGGCGACGTCGACCACCCCGACGAGCTGCGCATCGACCTGGACCCCCAGCCCGGCACCGGCTTCACCGACGCGGTGCGCGTCGCCGGCGTCGCGAAGGAGCTGCTCGAGGAGCTCGGCCTGCGCGGCTACCCGAAGACCTCGGGCAACCGGGGGGTGCACATCTACGTCCGGATCGAGCCGCGGTGGGAGTTCACCGACGTGCGGCACGCCGCGATCGGCTTCGGCCGCGAGCTGGCTCGCCGCGACCCGGGCGTGACGGTCGACTGGTGGAAGGAGGAGCGCGGCGAGCGGATCTTCGTGGACTTCAACCAGAACAACCGGGACCGCACCATCGCCTCCGCCTACTCACTGCGCCCCCTCCCCGGCGCCCCGGTCTCGACGCCGGTGACCTGGGACGAGCTCGCCGGCCTCACCGACCCCCGCGGGCTCAACCTCTTCACCGTCCCCGACCGCCTGGCCGACGGGGACCCGTGGGCGACGATCGACGACGCGGCGTACTCCCTCGAGCCGCTGCTGCGCCTGTGGGAGGAGCTGCCCGGGGGCGAGCTGAACTTCCCTCCCGACTACCCCAAGATGCCGGGCGAGCCGCCGCGGGTGCAGCCGAGCAAGAAGGTGGCCGAGCACTGGGACGAGGACGGCAACCGCGTCGACGGTGCCTGACCTCACTCACCCGCGGGGGTGATGCGCCGCGGTTCGGTACCGTTGCTCCGGAGGGCTCTCAACCGACCGAACGCCGCCCTCGTCGAGGTGATGTCGCATGCAGTCTGCGGTCCCGCCGTCCGGCCCGGTGCGGGTCGGGCTGATCACCGACCACGCGGTGGTCCGTGCGGGGGTCCTCGGGATGCTGGGGCCCTACGCCGACCGGGTGGTGATCGTCGAGATCGGCGCGGAGTCCGACCTCGGTGGGGCGGACCTGGTCCTCTACGACGTGCTGCGGCTCAGCCACGGGGACGGCAAGGACCTCGAGACCGCGGTCAAGGCCCACCCCGGGCGCGTGCTCGCGCTCGCTCGTGAGCTCCAGCCCGGGCTCGCCGCGCGCGCCCTCGGCATGGGCGCGATCACCTCGGTGTCGCTGGGCGCGGACGCCGACGAGCTGGTCCGCGCGGTCGAGGACTTCGCGGCCGGACGCCTCGAGGACGGCTCGCAGACCGACCTCGACCACCAGGCCGACCAGCGCCGTCAGCAGGGCCGCGACGTCAACCTCTCGCCGCGCGAGATCGACGTCCTGGGCCTGATCGTGCGCGGCCGGTCCAACGAGGAGATCAGCGAGGAGCTCTACATCACGATCAACACGGTCAAGACGCTGATCCGCTCGGTCTACCGCAAGATCGACGTCACCACCCGGGCGCAGGCGGTCGCGTGGGGTGTCGAGCACGGCTTCCCGACCGCCGGCTCCGACGGGTCCTGAAGCCTGCCCGCCATGATGTCGGCATGAGCGAGGACGACCGCGTCGCCCGGGCCGACGGCGAGCCGGGCAAGCACGGACCGGCGGGGGCGGCCCGCTGGGCGGCGTACCTCGACTGGATCCGGCGCGACATCGCCGACGCGGTCCTGCGGATGGACGAGGACGAACGGCGTCGCACCCGGCTGCCGTCCGGGTGGACGCCCATCGAGCTGCTCAGCCACGTGCTGCACATGGAGCAACGGTGGTTCGTGTGGGGCTTCCTCGGTGAGCACGTCGAGGAGCCCTGGGGCGACTGGACCGTCGACGAGCCGTGGGACGCCGAGCTCGGTGGCCGCTGGCACGTGCCCGTCGAGGTGACCGCGGAGGAGCTGGTCGCGGGGCTGTGGGCGGTGGGGGAGCGCACCCGCTCGGTCCTGCGGGACTTCCCGCTCGACGCGACCGCCGCTCCGGGCGGGAGGTTCGCTGCCGACCCGCCCACGCTGGAGTGGATCTGCTTCCACGTGCTGGCCGAGTACGCCCGGCACGCGGGTCATCTCGACATCGTGGTGGAGCTGGGCGGCCGGTCCTGACCCGGTCCTGACCGGCCCCGAAATGCGGAGAAGGCCCGTTCCGCCTTCTCGGGAAACCGAGCGCGCGGAACGGACCTTCCGGACCTGCCGTTGACGCTCCCCCCGGCGCGCCCGCGGATCCCCACGCTCCGCGTGCGGTTGGTCCACCCGATGTTGAGTTGACCGGAGGCCAACCCCCCCAGAGGTCCCTCGGCCTTCGGTGTCGGAGTGTTTCCCTTCCGACGACCAGAACACTAGGGGGCCCAGATCCACAACCGGCCCACGGAAGATCCACAGATCGGCCAGGAATCCGTAACGCGTTAGCCTCGGGCCGTGCTCCTCGCCTTCGACACGGCAACGCCCCTGGTCACCGTCGCCCTCCACGACGGGGACGACGTCGTGGTCGAGCTGACCGCCGAGCGTGCCATGAAGCACGCGGAGCAGCTCGCGCCGCTCATCGACCGCGCGCTCACCGACGCCGGTCTGGTCCGCCAGGACCTCACTGCGATCGCGGTCGGCGTCGGGCCGGGTCCGTTCACGGGCCTGCGGGTCGGGCTGGTGACGGCCCGGACGCTCGCGTTCGCCCTCGACCTCCCCGTGTACGGCGTCTGCTCGCTCGACGTCCTCGCGGTCGAGGCGGTCGCCACCGGGGCCGTGGACCCCGAGGTCGCCGAGTTCGCCGTCGCGACCGACGCCCGCCGCAAGGAGGTCTACCTCGCGCGGTACGACGCCGGCGGTGCGCGCCTGGAGGGCCCGCTGGTCGACAAGCCCGCCGCGCTGGCCACCGACGGTCCGGTGGTGGGCCCGGGCGCCGAGCTCTACCCCGAGGCGTTCCCGCACCGGGTCGGACCGACCGCCCCGAGCGCAGGCTGGCTGGCCCGGGCGGTCGCGGAGGAGCGGGTCGAGCTGCGCGACCCCGAGCCGCTCTACCTGCGCCGTCCCGACGCCGAGGCCCCGCACGCGCCGAAGCGCGTGTCGTGATCCGGTCCGCCACGGCCGCGGACGTCGGCGCGGTCGCCGCGCTCGAGCAGGAGTGCCTGGGGGACGACGCCTGGTCGGCCGCCCTGGTCGAGGAGGGGATCCGCGGCGCCCTGCCGACGATCAGCTACCTCGTCGCGGAGCAGGACGGGCTCGTCGTCGGCCACGCAGTCGCCAGCGTCGCCGGCGACATCGCCGAGCTCCAGCGCATCGCGGTCGCGCCCGAGCAGCGCCGCCACGGGCTGGCGAGCGCGCTCCTCGACGCGGTGGTCGAGGTGTCCCGCACGGGCGGTGCGGACCGACTGCTCCTCGAGGTCCGGGAGGACAACGCGGGTGCGCTGGCGTTCTACGCCGCCCGCGGGTTCGTCGAGGTCGACCGGCGCCGCCGCTACTACCGCGACGGCGCCACCGCGGTCGTCCTGCGCCGCGGCCTCGGGCCGGCCTGCAGCACCGGCTGAGGCTAGGGCAGGTAGTACGTCGGGTTCGGCAGCTTCACCGCCCGGACCGACCGGCCGCCGACCAGGTCGCCGTACTGGTCGCCGAAGTTGGCCACGATCCGCATGCCCCGCTCCTGCAGCAGCCGCCGCGTCGACGCCTTGAAGTCCACCGAGGAGCAGCCCGCCGGGTTGCCGTCGATCGTGCAGTCGACGTACGCCGGCGGGGTGTCGCTGCTGGTCCACTTGGTGAAGTAGTAGGCGGACCTGAAGTACGGGTTGCCGCGTCGGTCGTGGTAGTACCTCGCCAGGTTGTCGAGGGTGGCGACCCGCTGGGCGTTGTTGCGGCCGGTGAGCCCCACGATCGTGCAGCCGGCCTTGGCCGCCGCGGCGACGACGCCGGGCATCCGCGGCGTCGCCGGGAAGCGGCTCTCCTGCACCCAGACGTTCTGGAGGGCCGTGGTGTAGTGGAAGCCCATCGCCGCGTCCTCCATGTCGTAGGTCATCAGCGTGGTGTCGTCCGCGTCGAAGACCACGGCGGGCCGCAGGCGCTTCTTCACGCCCCGGGCGCAGACGTCGGTGAGCTTCTGCTTCCAGCGCTTGGCGAAGGCGGTCATCTGCGAGACGTAGGGCGAGGCCTTCTTGTCGGCGATGCCGTCGACCGCGCCGTAGTAGGCGCGGACCTGCGCCAGGACGTTGTCGATGTTGGGGAGCCGGTCTCCGGGCGTGGTCCGGCCGCTCGAGCCGTTCGGCGCCATCTCGAACTCGGTCGGCAGCACGAGGCCGGCGTCGCGCGCGGGGGCTCCCGAGACGTTCGGGCTCGGCAGGAAGTACGTCGGGTTGGGCAGCTTGACGACCTCCTCGGCGTGCCCGCCCAGGAGGTCGGCGTACTGGTCGCCGACGTTGAGCACGATCGTGGCGCCCTGGGACTCCAGCTCGGCACGCAGGCCGGTCTTGAGCTCGACGAGGGTCTGGCCGGCGCGAGGGCGGGTGAGCACGGTCGCGGCCGTGAAGCCCGGGTAGCCGACCGCGGCCAGGTTGGCGAGGGTCGCCTCCTCCAGGGCGGGGCTCCGCTCGGACAGCGCGTAGACCTCGTAGCCGCGCTCGCGCACCTCGGTGACCAGGTCGACCATGCCGGGGGTGGCGGGGAACCTCCCCGGCTGCACCCACTCCTCGTCGCGGACCTCGGGATCCACGTGGAAGTGCATCGCCGCGTCCACCATGTCGTAGGTCCAGAGCAGGGTGTCGTCGACGTCGAGCACCACCGCGAGGTCCGGTGCCGGCGCGGGGTCGGGCAGCTCGGCGAGAACCTCGTCGCGCAGAGCGGTGACCTCGGAGATGTACGGCGAGGAGGTCGTGTCGGCGACGCCGGCGCTGGTCGCGCCGTAGTACGCGCGGATCGTCGCCTTCACCGAGTCGATGTTGGGGATCTTCTCGCCGTTCGCGGGTGGCGCCGGCGTGCTGCCGTCGGGGTTCAGGGGTGGCACGACGAAGTGCGTGCGCGGCGTGAGGGCCCCGTCGTCGACGGCACGGGCGCTGACCGGCCCGGCCGCGGCGAGGACGAGGGAGGTGGTGGTGGCGGCGGCGAGCGCGCACGCGAGGGTGCGTCGCGGGATCGGCATGGATCGGGCTCCTGACGAGGGCGGGTCGACCGCGTCAACCTACCCGGCGACGACCCCGGCGCCGGCGGGTGTCACGGGTGCATCCGCGCGCCCTTGACGACCTTGTCGACGGCGTTGCGGGGACCGTGCAGGGCGAGTCCGACCAGGTCCAGGTCGGCGCGCGGCACGGCCGCGACCGCGGCCCGGTTGTCCTCGTCGTTGCCGGTCCGGAACAGGTCGGAGGTGAAGACCGCGACGGTCAGGTCCCGGCGCAGGGCGCGCTCGTGCGCGGCCGCCAACGTCGCGGCGTCGGCCTCGAGGACCAGCACCGGCTGCCCGAGCATCGCGAGGTACGCCGTGCCGTCCGCGTCGGCGTACGGCTCGCCGACCAGCTGCGGCCAGGCGTGGGCGACGCCGCTGGCGAGGAAGGCCGTCGTGTTCAGCCGTTGCCAGGTGGCGAGGTCGTCACGGACCAGCACGGCAATCTTGGTGTCGAACCTGATGTCGGAGCCCATGCGTCGACGATCCCCGCCGTGGCCGGGGCGGGTCTTGTACGTTCCTGACATGGCCCGGCAGGTCGCGCTGACGCCCACGGTCCGCGCCTGGCGGCCGCCGGTCGCCGGGGTGGCCGAGGTGCTGCACGCGCACTTCCCCGACCACGCCTACCCCTCCCACACCCACGACACGTGGACGCTCCTGCTGGTCGACACCGGCACCGTCCGCTACGGCCTGGACCGGCACGAGCACGGAGCGCTCGGCGACCGGGTGACGCTGCTGCCGCCGGGCGTCCCGCACGACGGTCGCTCGGTGGAGGCCGACGGCTTCCGCAAGCGGGTCGTCTACCTCGAGCCCGACCTCATCGGTGCCGACCGGGTGGGCGCCGCCGTGGACCACCCCGGGTGGGTGGAGCCCGGGCTGCGCCGCGAGGTGAGCGGTCTGCACGACGTCCTCGACCACCCTGCGGACGCGTTCGAGGCCGAGGTGCGGGT
>JAEZKN010000359.1 GCA_023415395.1 Actinomycetes bacterium | reverse complement strand
CCGCGAGGCGCAGAAGACGTCGGCGACCTCGGGCGGGGCGTGCCGCACGAGCAGCGAGCCCTGCAGGACCAGGGCCATCCGCATCGCGAGCCGCCGCGCGTTGACCTCCAGGGAGGCCGGGTCGCCCATCAGCGAGCCGAGCAGCGCCAGGGTGTCCTCGGTGGCGCGGTCGAGGCGGGCGTCGCCGCCGCGGGCCCGGCCGACCTCGGTGATCCAGGCGTCGAGCACCTCCGGCTCCCGGCCGAGCGCGCGCAGCACGTCGAGCGCGTTGACGTTGCCCGAGCCCTCCCACACCGAGTTCAGCGGCGCCTCGCGGTAGAGCAGCGGCAGGCCGGACTCCTCGACGTACCCGTTGCCGCCCAGGCACTCCAGGGCCTCCGCGACCAGGGCGGGCGTCCGCTTGCACACCCAGAACTTGGCCAGCGGCAGGGCGATCCGGCGCAGCGCCGCCTCGTGCGGGTCGGCCACGTCGTCGACCGCCGCCGCCAGGCGCATCGCCAGCACGGTGGCGGCCTCGGTCTCGACGGCGAGGTCGGCGAGGACGTTCTGCATCAGCGGCTTCTCGCTGAGCAGCGAGCCGAAGGCGGAGCGGTGCGCGGCGTGCCACGTCGCCTCGTTCACCGCCCGGCGCATCAGCGACGTCGAGCCCAGCACGCAGTCCAGTCGGGTCGCGGCGACCATCTCGATGATGGTCCGCACGCCTCGGCCCTCGTCGCCGAGCCGCTGCGCGACGGTGCCGTCGAGCTCGAGCTCGGAGGAGGCGTTCGAGCGGTTGCCGAGCTTGTCCTTGAGCCGGACGACGTCGATCCGGTTGCGCGTGCCGTCGGGCAGGACCCGGGGCACGACGAAGCACGTGACGCCGCCGGCGGCCTGCGCCAGCACGAGGAACACGTCGTTCATCGGCGCGGAGGTGAACCACTTGTGGCCGTGGAGGGTGTACTCCCCGTCGACCGACGTCGGCCGCGCCTCGGTGACGTTGGCCCGGACGTCGGACCCGCCCTGCTTCTCGGTCATGCCCATCCCGGCCAGCGCGCCGCGCTTCGACGAGGCCAGGCGTACGCCGGGGTCGTAGGCCGTCGACGCCAGCAGCGGCGTCCACTCCTTGGCGAGCGCGTCGTCGGCGCGCAGGGCGGGCACGGCGGCGTAGGTCATGGAGATCGGGCACCCGTGGCCCGGCTCGGTGTGCGACCAGGCCATGAAGCCCGCGGCTCGCCGGACGTGGGCGTAGGGGGAGCCGGCCTCCTGCTGCTCCCACGCGCGGGCGGCGAGGCCGTGGCCCACCGCGCGCTCCATGAGCCAGTGCCAGGAGGGGTGGAACTCGACCTCGTCGACCCGGTTGCCGTAGCGGTCGTAGGAGACCAGCCGTGGGTGGTGCTCGTTGGCCAGCATCCCGTGCTCGCGCGCCTCGGCCGAGCCGGCCTCGGCACCGAGCCCGGCCAGGTCCTCGACCACCTCCGCGGACGCGTGCCGCGTCACCGCCTCCACCAGGGCGTGGTCGCCCGTGACGATGTTGTGACCAGCCAGCAGCGGCGCCTGGTTCGTGGCTACCCGGATCTCCGAACGCATTCCCATACGTTAGATCCATGTCCGGGGCCGAGAGCGTGGAGCGTGCCGTCGTGGCCTGGTTCCACCGCTCCCGCGAGCTGGTCTGGCGGCTGGTCGTCACGACCGTCGCGTCCTGCCTGCGCTACCGCGTCACGGGACTGGCCGCGGAGGCGGCGTTCTTCGCCATCGTGTCGGTGCCGCCGCTGATCTTCGCGATGGCCGGCGCGATCGGCTACGTCTCGGACCAGTTCAGCGCCGCCCAGGTCGAGGACGTGCGGCAGGCGGTCATCGACCTGTCGGGCCGCGCGCTCACCGACAGCGCGGTCAACGGCGTCATCCGGCCGACCATCGCGGAGGTCCTCGACGGCGGCGGGCGCTTCGACATCATCTCGCTCGGCTTCGTGCTCGCCCTGTGGTCCGGCTCCCGGGCGCTCAACGTCTTCGTCGACACCATCACGATCATGCACGGGCTCGGCGGCCACCGGGGGATCGTCAAGACCCGGGCGCTGTCCTTCGGCCTCTACCTCCTGGCGATGATCACCGGGGTCATCTCGATCCCGCTGGTCGTGGCCGGGCCCAGCCTGGTCGCGGACTGGCTGCCGGAGCGGCTCGACTTCCTGATGTCGTTCTACTGGCCGGTCGTCGTCCTGGTCTGCATCTGCTTCCTCGCCACGCTCTACCACGTGTCCGTGCCGGTGAAGACGAACTGGAGCTTCAACCTGCCCGGGGCGACGTTCTCCCTCTTCTGCTGGATCGTCGGGTCCTACGTCCTGCGCTGGTTCCTGACGGCGACCTCGGCCGACTCCAAGTCGATCTACGGCCCGCTCGCGGCTCCCATCGCCGTCCTGCTCTGGCTCTACCTGGTCTCGATCGCGGTGCTCATCGGGGCCGCGGTCAACGCGGCGTTCGACGAGGTGTTCCCGCAGAAGGCGACCACCCGCGCCCGGCTCGAGCTGATGCAGCGGCTGCGCCGCCTCGGCTCGCGCACCGAGACCGAGTAGGTTCACCCCCGTGCCGGAGGACTCCAGCGACATCACCCAGGGTCGCGTCAGCGGGAAGGTCTCGCTACCCGACCCCGGTCGCTCCCCGTGGTGGGAGCTGAGCCGGCGGCTGCTGCTCGCGCTGGCGATCCTCGTCGGCACCGTGCTGCTGGTCTGGTTCGACCGGTCCGGCTACGTCGACAACAACGACCCGGGCCGCGAGATCGACCTCGTCGACTCGATCTACTACACGACCGTCACGCTGAGCACGACCGGCTACGGCGACATCGCGCCCGTCGCGCCGCACGCCCGGCTGATCAACGCCTTCGTCATCACCCCGCTCCGCATCGCCTTCCTGGTGCTGCTGATCGGCACCACCATCGAGGTGCTCGCCTCCCAGGGGCGCGAGCAGATCCGCACCGCCCGCTGGAGGAAGCACATGAACTCCCACGTCGTCGTCGTCGGCTACGGCACCAAGGGCCGGGCGGCGGTCGACACGCGCCTCAACACCGCCCACGACCGCGACCACATCGTGGTCGTCGACCCGGGCGCGACCGCGCTGCAGGAGGCGCATGCCGACGGGCTCGCCGTCGTCACGGGGGACGCCACCCGCCAGGACGTGCTGCGCCGCGCCGGGGTGCAGGACGCCAGCCAGGTCATCATCACCACCAACCGCGACGACTCGAACGTGCTCGCCACGCTCACCGTCCGCCAGCTCAACCCGGAGGTCTGGATCGTGGCCGCGGTGCGTGAGCAGGAGAACGTCGCCCTGATGAAGCAGTCCGGCGCCAACTCCGTCATCACCTCCTCCGACGCCGTCGGCCGCCTGCTCGGGCTCTCCTCGCTCTCGCCCATGCTGGGCTCGGTGATGGAGGACCTGCTCACCTACGGCGGGGGCCTCGAGGTCGCCGAGCGCGACCTGCTCGTCAACGAGGTCGGCCGGCAGCCGCAGTCGCTGCCCGACCAGGTCATCGCCGTCGTGCGCGACGAGAAGGTCTACCGCTACTTCGACCCGGTCGTGACGCTGCTGGCCCGGGGCGACCGGCTGATCGTCGTACGACCCGCCAAGGAGACGCCGTGGGCACCGCGCCCGGGCACCCACAACGAGGCGCTCGCCGAGGACGACGAGTGATCTCATTCCGGCGCGGTTCCCACACCGAGGGCCGTCTCTGGGTCTAGCCTGCACTCATCAGTGGGGGCTGAGTGTGGGAGTGGGGATGCCGGGAGACCGGAGGCCACCGCATGCGGTGGTGGGCCCCGGCTGGACCCTGGGGTTCGCCGGGCTCCTCGTGCTGCTCGCGGTCGTCTCGGACCGGGCGGGCTACGACGGTCCGGGCTTCGGCACCGCCCTGCCGGTGGGCGGCGTGGCGATCCTGTGGTTCCTGCTGCGCGGGGCCGGCGTCCTCAGCGCCGAGACCGTGGTCCTCGTCCTGGTGGCCCTCGGCGTCAACACCGCGCTCGGGGCCGGCCCGGCGCTCGCCGGCGCGATGGTCGGCGCCGCGGTGGTGCAGACCCTCGTCGCGGTGCTCCTGCTGCGGCGCTGGTGCCCGGACCTCTGGGGCTGCGGCGGCGCCCGGCCGCTCGCCCGGCCCCGGGTGGTTGCGGCGTACGGCACCGCCCTGCTGGTCGCCACGGCAGTCGGTGGCGCGCTCGCGACCACCGGGTGGACGCTGCTGACCGACGACCCGCTCGACCTCGGCGGCCTGCTGTGGTTCGGCCGCAACCTGTGCAGCGCCCTCGTCGTGGTGACCGTCGGGCTGCTGGTGGGCCAGCGGATCACCTCCGTGCGGCCTCGCACGCCCCTGCTCGGAGGCGCCACCTGGCTGGAGCTGGTCGCGGCGAGCGCCTTCACCGTCGGCATGTACGTGCTGGCCTTCTCCTTCGACGGCCTGCCGCTCGCCTTCCCGCTGCTCGCGGCGACGGTCTGGTTCGGGCTGCGGTTCTCGACCCTGCTCAGCGGCGTCCACTCGTGGCTCGTGGGCGTGGCCACGATCGCCCTCACGCTCGTGGGGGTCGGCCCGTTCGCGGCCGTCGAGCGCATCGACCTCGGCTACCTCCTCGCGGAGTTCTACGTCGCCACCATCGTGGTCTGCGGTCTCGCGCTCTCGACCGGTCGCGACGAGCGGCAGGCGCTCGCCGAGGAGCTGCGCCGCACCCGGCACGAGGCGGAGTACCAGGCGAGCGTGCGCGAGGCCGTGATCGCCTCGATGAACGACGCGCTCTTCGTGCTCGACGAGGACGGCGAGGTGCTGCTGCACAACGCGAGCGCGGCCGCGATGTTCGGCGTCGGTGCCGACTCGGTCGCCCGCGGCGAGATCGCGTCCCGGTCCTTGCGGCGCTGGGCGGACGGCACCCCGATGGACGATGCCGACCGACCCTCCCGCCGGGCACTCGCGGGGGAGGCGGTCCATGACGCGGAGGTCCTGCTCACGGTCGAGGACCTGCCGGAGCGGGTCGTCGCGGTGTCCGCGGTGCCCCTGGCCGGCGACGAGCAGGGTGGCGGGGCCCGTGCGCTGCTGATCTTCCGCGACACCACCACCGAGCACGCCCGGCGCGAGGAGCTGGCGGCCTTCGCCGGGGTCGTGGCGCACGACCTGCGCAACCCCCTCGCCGCCATCGACGGCTGGACCGAGATGATCGCCGACGAGCTGGACTCCGGCGCGCTGGACGCCGCACTCGCCCGCGAGTTCGTCTCCCGCGTGCGCTCGTCGTCGCGCCGGATGCGTGAGCTGATCCGCGACCTCCTCGCGCACGCCACCAGCAGTGCGCGCGACCTGGAGATGTCCCGGGTCGACGTACGCACGCTGACCCAGGAGATCGCCGCCGCCCGTCACGCCGAGCACCAGGTCACGTGCGAGGTGGTCCCTCCGGTCATGGGGGACCCGGTGCTCATCCGGCAGGTGCTCGACAACCTCGTCGGCAACGCCCTCAAGTACGTCGCGCCCGGGGTCGAGCCCTGCGTGACGGTGCAGGGCTGCTCCGAGCAGCCCGGCTTCGTGACGATCCGGGTCGCGGACAACGGGATCGGCATCCCGAAGGGCGAGGAGGACCAGATCTTCGAGGAGTTCCACCGCGCCCACTACCGCGACTACGAGGGCAGCGGGCTCGGCCTCTCCATCGTCCGCCGGATCGTCATGCGCCACGACGGCACGATCGTGGCGCTCCCGAACCCGAGCGGGCAGGGCACCGTCTTCGAGTTCACCCTGCCGGCGTACGACGCCTGAATCCACCCGGCCGGGTGAGCCGCCGAAGGCCCCTCATCGCCGATGCTGCTGCTCCAGCGTTGCCGCCCGCCGGTCCGCTCCCCGGGGGCGCGGGCCCGGGGGGCGGCCGCTGGACCAGAGGTTCGGCTCTGGACCACCTCGCGGGAGTTCCTCCAGATTCCCTCAACCGGCCACGCGCACCGGGCGGATCTGCCTACTCTCTTCTCGGACCGCGCCGGTGACCCGAGACGCCGGCGCGGTCCACTCCCGGGACGGAGCCCGGGACGCATCGTCGACAGGGAGGTGGCCCGAGGTCGTCGCTGCCCTCGGGCCCTCCCTGTCCTCGAGGTCTCGCCTCGACATGCCGGTCGCGACCTGGCGCCTGTCTCTGGGCCCGAGCGAGCTCGGCCCGAGGGCTCGGTCTCGATACGCCGGTCGCGACCTCCTTCGTCGCTCGCGCGGCTACTCGACCTGACGCCTGTCTCTCGGCCCGAGCGAGCTCGGCCCGAGGGCGCTCAGAACTCGAAGACGATGCGGGCGGGTGCCCGCCCGGCCAGCACGTCGTCGATGGAGGCGTTGACCGTGTCCAGGGTGCGGGTCTCCGCGACGACGCGGGTCCGACCGTGGGCGTGCAGGTCGAAGACCTCGGCCAGGTCCTGCCGGGTGCCCACGATCGAGCCGATCACCGAGATGCCCTTGAGCACGGTGGGGAAGATCGGCAGGCTCATCGGGCCGTCGGTCTCGGGCGGCAGCCCGACGCAGACCAGCCGGCCGCCCCGGCGCAGGGCGGCGAACGCCTGCTCGAAGACCGAGGGGATGACGGCGAGCACGACGGCGACGTCCGCGCCGCCCAGGGCCTCGATGGCGGCCACCGGGTCGGTCGTCGCCGCGTTGACGACGTGGTCGGCGCCCAGCTCCCGGGCGAGCTCGAGCTTCTCGTCCTCGACGTCGACCGCGATCACCGTGCCGCCGACCAGGCGGGCGTACTGCACCGCGAGGTGGCCCAGCCCGCCGATGCCGAAGACGGCGACCCGCTCGGCGGGACGGATGCCGGCGACCTTGATCGCCTTGTAGGTCGTGACGCCGGCGCAGGTCAGCGGGGCGGCGTCGTGGGGGCTGACCCCGTCGGGCACCGGCACGACGTAGTTCGCGTCGGCGACGGCGTACTCGGCGAGTCCGCCGTCGATGGAGTAGCCGGTGTTCTGCTGCTCCTCGCAGAGGGTCTCCCAGCCGTTGATGCAGTGGTCGCAGTGCCCGCAGGCGTGGCCGAGCCAGGGGATCGCGACCCGGTCGCCGACGGCGCGCTGGGAGACGCCGGGTCCGACCGCCTCGACGATGCCGACGCCCTCGTGGCCGGGGACGAACGGCGGGGTGGGCTTGACCGGCCAGTCGCCGTGGGCGGCGTGGATGTCGGTGTGGCACAGGCCGCTGGCCTCGATGCGGACCAGCACCTGGCCCGGTCCGGGCTCGGGGACCGGGCGGTCCTGGAGCTCGAGGGGGGTGGTGAAGCTGGTGACGACGGCTGCCTTCATGGTGTCCTCCTGGGTGATCTCCAGCGTCCTCAAGGACCAGCTCCCGGGGGCAGTGGCGAAGGTCCCAGGCGACCGGGTCTTCCGCTGCGTCGCCAGCGAGCGTGACCGCGCGGGGACCGGCGTCCCGGCAAGTGGGGCCGATGGTCCCTACGAGCCCTCCGCGGGCGGGCTGACCGTGGAGGTGACCCCAGGAGGACCACCATGGACACCAGCGTGGACACGACCATGGACACCAGCGCGGACACCACCCGGCCCGTCGTCGTGGCGATCGGCACGCGCGGCTCGGCCAGCGCGCTCGAGCACGCCGCCGGCGTCGCCGTGCGCCGCCACGTCCCGCTGCACCTCGTGCACGCCGCCGGCGACGACGGCCACGACGGTGCCGCGGTCATCTCCGAGGCGCTGGCCCGCGGTCGCACCCTGGTCGGCGGGATCGTCCCGGTGACCGC
>JAEZKN010000326.1 GCA_023415395.1 Actinomycetes bacterium | reverse complement strand
CGCTGAACTCGGTCATCGCGATGCAGTTCTCGATGACCAGCATCGGCGTCCCGCTCTGGATCGTGACCCGCACCGAGGCGCCCGCGGTCGTCATCTCGGTGCTGCTCGTGCTCAACACCGCCGTCGTCGCGCTCTTCCAGGTGCGGGCCGCGCGCGGCACCCACGACATCGCGGTGGCGGGCCGGACGGTGCGCCGGGGGAGCCTGCTGCTCGCCTCCGGCTGCCTGCTCTACGCCGCGGCCGGCAGCGTCGGTGCGGTGGCCGCGGTCGCGCTCCTGGTGACCGCCGAGCTCCTCGGCACCTGGGCCGAGATCTGGTGCGAGGCCGGGGCGTGGGGCCTGGCCTTCGAGCTCGCCGACCCGGCCAGTGCGGGGGCCTACCAGGGCCTGGCGCAGACCGGGTACGCCCTGGCCAGCATGGTCGCGCCCGCGCTGGTCACCGCGACGGCGGTCGACCACGGCCTGCCCGGCTGGGCCTTCCTCGGCGTGCTCTTCGCCGCCGCCGGCACCGGGGTCGGCCTGGTCGCGACGCACGCGGCCGGGCGGCGTACGGCGGAGGAGGTGGCGCTGGTCGCCTGAGGCGCCGCGCACGTGCGATGCCGGAGATCGCCGCCTCTGCCCCGGCCCGGGCCTCAGCGGATGGCGTAGGTCGCCAGCGAGACTCCGACGTAGTGCGAGACGAAGGCGAGGATCGTGAAGGTGTGGAACACCTCGTGGAAGCCGAACCAGCGCGGCCACGGGTTGGGCCGCTTGAACCCGTAGACGACGCCGCCGAAGGTGTAGAGCGCGCCGCCCACGACGATCATCACGAAGGTCGCCACGCCGATGCCGACACCGAGGCGGGTCGCTCCGTCGAGGAAGCTCGGGATGAAGAAGACCGCCGCCCACCCGAGGGCGATGTAGAGCGGCACGTAGAGCCAGCGGGGGGCGTCGGTCCAGAAGACCCGGAACCCCACGCCGAGGATCGCGCCGGTCCAGACGGTCGCCAGCAGCACGACGCGCTCGGTGCCCTCGAGCAGCAGGAGCGCGAAGGGCGTGTAGGAGCCGGCGATCAGCAGGAAGATGTTGGAGTGGTCGAAGCGGCGCAGGAACGCCCACACGCGCGGTGACCAGTTGCCGGTGTGGTAGATCGCCGACACGGTGAACAGGACCAGCGCCGAGCCGATGAAGAGCGCCGATCCGATCCGCGTCTCCGGGGTGGGCGAGAGGGCGATCAGCACGATGCCCGCCACCAGCGTCAGCGGCGCGGTCGCGAGGTGGAGCCAGCCGCGGAGCTTGGGCTTGATCTCGGCCTTGAGGTCCGCGACGGCGTCGTGGAGCTGGTCGAGCCCCGCCCGCATCGTCTCGTTCATGGCCTCGAAGTTACCCGGTGGTCGGGTAGGAAAACACGGCGGCCGCCAGGCCCCGGCTCGGCGTGTGAGGCACGTCGCGCCGGTAGTGTGGCCTGGTGGCGGACTGGAAGCGGGGGCTCCGCAAGGTGCTCTACCCGGCGTACGAGGCGCGGATGCTGCGCCGGATGCCGGCGGACATCCCCAAGCACGTCGGGGTCATGCTCGACGGCAACCGTCGCTGGGCCAAGGCCGTCGGTCGCGACACCGCGCACGGCCACCAGGCCGGGGCGGCCAACATCGAGCCGCTGCTGGGCTGGTGCGACGAGGTCGGCATCGAGGTCGTCACCTTGTGGCTGCTCTCGACCGACAACCTCAACCGCCCCGAGCCCCAGCTGGCACCGCTGCTGGAGATCATCGGCGAGGCGGTCGCCTCGCTGGCCGACCAGCAGAAGTGGCGGATCCACCCCGTGGGCGCGCTCGACCTGCTGCCGGCCTCGCTGGCCGAGAAGCTCAAGGCCGCCGAGGAGGCCACCCGCGACGTCGACGGGATGCTGGTCAACGTCGCGGTCGGGTACGGCGGGCGCCGCGAGATCGCCGACGCCGTCCGGTCGCTCCTCCTGGAGGCGTCGGCCCAGGGCATGTCGCTCGACGAGCTCGCCACCACCATCGACGTCGAGCACATCGCCGAGCACCTCTACACCAAGGGCCAGCCCGACCCGGACCTGGTCATCCGCACGTCCGGCGAGCAGCGCCTGGGCGGCTTCCTGCTGTGGCAGAGCGCGAAGTCGGAGTTCTACTTCTGCGAGGCCTACTGGCCCGACTTCCGCCGCGTCGACTTCCTGCGCGCCATCCGGGCCTACGCGCAGCGCGAGCGCCGCTTCGGCGCCTGACCCTGCTGCTGACCTGGGCCGGACCTGCGCCGGCAGCCGTCACGCGGCGTTCACCCCTCCGTTCGGGCGTGTCGCCCGAATCACAGCGGTCGGCGGCGTACTTTTCCAGACATCGGGGAGTGGGGAAGCTCCCTGAATCGGGAGGCCCGTTCGTGAGCAATCGCGACTGCACAGCACGGCAGCCGGGCTGCCGCGCGACCGGGAGCCGGCACTCCGGCCCTCGGGTCCGTTCCGGTCCGTCAGCTTGATCCACGGCCGGGGCGCAGAGTGCTCGCGCCGGCCTGCGAAGGGGTGTCACCGTGCCGAACCAGGCTCCGAAGACCCAGCGCTCCGCCACCACGCCGGCCGCCGCGAGGACCCGCGCGAGATCCGCGCCGTCGGTGCGCACCTACGTGCTCGACACCAGCGTCCTGCTCGCCGACCCCGGTGCCCTGAACCGCTTCGAGGAGCACGAGGTCGTGCTGCCCGTCGTGGTGATCACCGAGCTGGAGGGCAAGCGGAACCACCCCGAGCTGGGGTTCTTCGCCCGGACGGCGCTCCGGGCGCTCGACGAGATGCGGGTGACGCACGGCCGCCTCGACGAGCCGATCCCGGTCGGTGAGCTCGGCGGCACCCTCCGCGTCGAGCTCAACCACACCGACCCGGCGTCCCTGCCGTCCGGCTTCCGTCTCGGTGACAACGACACCCGGATCCTCGCCGTGGCGCGCAACCTGGCCAACGAGGGTGCCGACGTCACGCTCGTCTCCAAGGACCTCCCGCTGCGGATCAAGGCCTCGGCCGTCGGTCTCGACGCCGAGGAGTACCGCGCGGAGGCGATCAGCGACTCCGACACCGGCTACTCGGGCATGGCCGAGATCGAGGTCCCCGCCGCCGAGCTCGACGAGCTCTACGACGCGGGCACCCTCGACCTCGCCGAGGCTCGCGACCTGCCGTGCCACCAGGGCCTGGTGCTGCTCTCGGAGCGGGGTACGGCGCTGGGCCGGGTCGGCCCCGACAAGCAGGTCCACCTCGTGCGTGGCGACCGGGAGGCGTTCGGCATCCACGGCCGCTCGGCCGAGCAGCGGATCGCGCTGGAGATGCTGCTCGACCCCGAGGTGGGCATCGTCTCCCTCGGCGGCCGCGCGGGCACCGGCAAGTCCGCGCTCGCGCTGTGCGCCGGGCTCGAGGCGGTCCTGGAGCGCGGGCAGCACAAGAAGGTCGTGGTCTTCCGCCCGCTCTTCGCCGTCGGCGGCCAGGAGCTCGGCTACCTGCCCGGCTCGGAGTCGGAGAAGATGTCGCCGTGGGGCCAGGCCGTCTTCGACACCCTCGGCGCGATGACCTCCACCGACGTCATCGACGAGATCCTCGACCGCGGGATGCTCGAGGTGCTGCCCCTGACCCACATCCGGGGCCGCTCGCTGCACGACGCGTTCGTCATCGTCGACGAGGCCCAGTCGCTCGAGCGCAACGTCCTGCTCACGGTCCTCTCCCGGATCGGGGCGAACTCCAAGGTGGTCCTCACCCACGACGTGGCCCAGCGCGACAACCTCCGGGTGGGCCGCCACGACGGGGTGGTCGCGGTCGTCGAGAAGCTCAAGGGCCACCCGCTGTTCGCCCACGTGACGCTGACCCGCTCGGAGCGGTCGCCGATCGCCGCGCTGGTTACCGAGATGCTGGAGAACGTCGTCGTCTGAGTGTGCGTTCCGCCTCGGGAGGCGACAGGTTCCACCGGTCATCCGGTGAAACCTGTCGTCTCCTGGGGCGTTTGTGACGCCTGTGGCGCCCCGGGGGAGAATCGGACGGGCCGATCCGGCCGTTCGGTTTGCAACCACCTGACCTGTCCGGCAGGGTGGCGCGAGATCTTTTCGTGACCTCTGGCCACTCGGGCCGGCCGGGGAAGCGGAACTGCCCGAGTCGTCTACCCCGAGCAGCGAGCCTTGTCGAAAAGCACCAAGTACGTCCCCAAGCACCGCCAGGTCCCCGAGCGGTCGATCGTGGAGGCCCCCAAGCGGGCTCTCAAGAACACGGTCGTCATGTCGTCGGTCGCCGTCGCCGTGACCGGCGTCGCGGTCTCCGGCGGCGTCCTCCAGGGCGCTGCGGGGCCCGGCGCTGCTGACTCGGTCGGCGCCAGCCTCACCGGGGCCGTCCAGGCCGACACAGTCCCGGAGGTCGACCGCGGTCCCGCGGTCTCGCGCGCCTCCGACCGCCGCCAGGCCGCCGACCCGGTGAAGGCGGCCGCCCTCTCGGTGGAGAGCGGGCCGGCGATGGCCGAGAAGGTCGAGCTCTCCGCGGGCGACCCGCGCGACATCGCCCGGGCGCTGATGCCCCGCTTCGGCTTCTCCTCCGACCAGTTCGGCTGCCTGGAGTCGCTCTGGATGCGGGAGAGCGGCTGGAATCCCTCGGCCGAGAACCCCTCCTCCGGCGCCTACGGAATCCCGCAGTCGCTGCCGGGCTCGAAGATGGCCTCGGCGGGCTCGGACTGGAGGACCAATCCGGCCACGCAGATCGAGTGGGGGCTGGGCTACATCCGCGACCGCTACGGCAGCCCGTGCGGCGCCTGGGGACACTCCGAGTCGCACGGCTGGTACTGACCCCGCCTCCCTCTGGGAATATACCCCCCAGGGGTATAAGTTCGGCTGGCATGGACCACGCCGAGCACGCCCACCACGCCCACCCCGCGATGGGCTCCGTGAACACCATGGCGGTCAGCGCCACGCTGCACTGTCTCACCGGCTGCGCCGTCGGTGAGATCGCCGGCCTGATGATCGGCACCGCCGCCGGGCTGGGCAACGCCGTCACGATCGCCCTCTCGATCGCGCTGGCCTTCCTGTTCGGCTACACCCTCTCGACCCTCCCGCTGCTGCGGGCCGGGCTCGGCGTCGGCGCCGCCCTGGGCGTGGTGCTGGCCGCCGACACCCTGTCGATCGCGACCATGGAGGTCGTCGACAACGTCGTCATGGCGCTGGTCCCGGGGGCGATGGACGCCGGCCTGGTCAACGTCGTCTTCTGGGTCGGCATGATGATCGCGCTGAGCGCGGCGTTCCTCGCGGCCTACCCCGTCAACCGCTACCTGCTCCAGCGGGGCAAGGGCCACGCGCTCACGCACGAGTACCACGGTGCGGCGGCCCCGACCGGCGCCCGCCGCTTCATCCCGTCGCTGGCCACGCCCACCCTGGTGGCCGCGATCGTGGGGTTCCTGCTCGGCGGCCTGGTCGACTCGGCCGCCGACGAGCTGGCGGCCGACGACGAGCCGGCCGGGCATGCTCAGGGGTGGGTCATCGACTCCACGTCGAGTGCCTCGTCGAGCTGGGCCTCGGTGAGCTCGCCCCGCTCGACGTAGCCCATCGCGACCACGGTCTCGCGGATGGTCGCGCCGTCGGCGAGCGCCTGCTTGGCGACCTTGGCCGCGGCCTCGTAGCCGATGTGCTTGTTCAGCGGCGTCACGACCGACGGCGAGGACTCGGCGTACTGCCGCATCCGCTCGGCGTTCGCGGTGATGCCGTCGATGCACCGCTCGGCGAGCAGCCGCGAGGACGCGGCCAGCAGCCGCACCGACTCGAGCACGTTGCGCGCCATCACCGGCATCGCGACGTTGAGCTCGAAGCTGCCGCTCGCGCCGGCCGCGGTCACCGCGGCGTCGTTGCCGACGACCTGGAAGCAGACCATGAGCGTCGCCTCGGGGAGCACCGGGTTCACCTTGCCCGGCATGATGCTCGAGCCCGGCTGGAGGTCGGGCAGGTGGATCTCGGCCAACCCGGTCGTCGGGCCCGACGACATCCACCGCAGGTCGTTGCAGATCTTGGTCAGGCCCACCGCGTAGGTGCGCAGCACGCCGCTCAGCTCGACGAGCGAGTCCCGGGTGCCCTGGGCCTCGAAGTGGTTGCGCGCCTCCGTGAACGGCTGCCCGGTGGTCTCGGCGAGGACGCCGATGACCCGCTCGGCGAAGCCCGGCGGGGTGTTGATGCCGGTGCCGACGGCGGTGCCGCCCAGGGGCAGCTCGCGGACGCGGGGGAGGACGGACTCGAGCCGCTCGACGGCGTACCGCACCGTGGCGGCGTAGCCGCCGAGCTCCTGGCCCAGCATCACCGGCGTCGCGTCCATCAGGTGCGTGCGGCCGGACTTGACCAGCCCGGCGAACTCCTCGGCCTTGGCCTCGAGCGACGTCGCGAGCACGTCGAGCGCCGGCAGCAGGTCGTCGACGACCTCGAGCGTCGCGGCGACGTGGATCGCGGTCGGGAAGGTGTCGTTGCTCGACTGGCTCGCGTTGACGTGGTCGTTGGGGTGCACCTCGGTGCCGGCGCGCTGGGCGAGGGTGGCGATGACCTCGTTGGCGTTCATGTTCGAGCTGGTGCCCGAGCCGGTCTGGAAGACGTCGATGGGGAAGTCGTCGTCGTGGGCGCCCTCGGCCACCTGCGTCGCGGCCGCCTCGATGGCGGCGGCCTGCGCCTCCTCGAGGATGCCGAGCTGGCCGTTGACCCGGGCGGCCGCGGCCTTCACCCGCCCGATGGCGTGGACGAGGGCGGGCTCGATCGGCGTGCCGCTGATCGGGAAGTTCTCGACGGCGCGCTGGGTCTGCGCCCGCCACAGGGCGTCGGCGGGCACCCGGACCTCGCCCATGCTGTCGTGCTCGATGCGGAAGTCGTCTCCGGAGCTCATGCCTGGGACGTTACCCGCGCGACGTAGAGCCAGTACTGCTCGTCGCGGTCCTGCAGCAGCACGTCGTGGGGCCGCGCCTCGGCGTTCCCGAAGACCTCCCGCATCCGCTCCTCGAGCTCCGGCGCCTCCGCGGCCGACCAGATCACCAGCGCCCCGCCCTCGCGCAGCGCCCGCCGGGCGTTCTCCAACGCGGGTGCGCGGTAGAGATCGGCGTTGGTGTCGTGCACGAGGTAGCCCGGGCCGTTGTCGACGTCGAGCAGGATGAGGTCGTAGGACGCCGGCGGTGCCTCGGCCAGCGCCACCGCGACGTCCGCCACGACGATGTGCACCCGCTCGTCGGCGAGGAGGGCCGGGCCGTGCGGGATCGTGCCGGCGCGCATCCAGTCGACCAGCGCCTGCTCGATCTCCACCACCGCGCACCGCTCCACCCGGTGGTCGGCCAGCACCTCGTGCATGGTGTAGCCGAGCCCGAGACCGCCGACGACGACCGCGCGCGGGTCCTCGACGAGGGCGAGCGCGGCGCTCGCCAGGGCGCGCTCGCTGCTCACCTCGACGGTGTCCATGACGAAGACCCCGTTGGCGCGCAGCTCGTGGACCGCAGGCGCGTTGGCCTCGCGTCGCTCGCGCAGCACCAGCTCACCGCGCTCGGTCTCGGCTCGGGCGATCTCCACGTACTCCACGGACTCCACGGCGACAGTGTGACCGACCGGTGGCGAGGTCAGTCGAAGAGCTCGCTGAGCCAGCTCTCCTTGCGCTTCTTCTTGTAGTAGCCCTGCTGGTAGGGCTGCTCGTAGCGCGGCTGCTGGTACTGCTGGGGCGGCGCGGGCGCCAGTGCCGGCTGGCTCAGCGAGCGCTCGATGATCTTGTCCAGCTCGCCGCGGTCGAGCCACACGCCGCGGCAGGTCGGGCAGTAGTCGATCTCGATCCCGCTTCGCTCGCTCATCACCAGCGTGGTCTGGTCAGTGGGGCACTGCATGTCGCGTCCTCTCGCCTCGGTGCTCGTCGTCGCTCACCAGGTCGAACGCACGAGTCGACCGCTGCGTTCCGGGTACTGCGCTGGCATGAGTGACAACCAGCAGCAGGACGAGGGCCAGGTCTCCGAGGTCAGCGGGCTGAAGAAGGAGGGCGAGCTCTCCGAGGTCCCCGGTGTGTCCGACGGCGACTCCGTCGCGGGTCAGCCCACCGAGGAGAGCGGGGCGACCGACGAGGGCCCCCAGGGCCCCGACGCCCCGACCTTCGACGAGCGCCAGGACGAGCAGCCGGACACCGACGACGTGGAGACGACGGGCTGAGCGCTACTCGGCCGACCGCACCCGGATGCCTGCTCCGCCGATCGCGCTCAGCGGGACCGTGACGGCGCCGGAGGGGTCGGTGAAGAAGTCGTTGCCCTTGTCGTCGACGACGATGAAGGCGGGGAAGTCCTCGACCTCGATCTTCCAGACCGCCTCCATGCCGAGCTCGGGGTACTCGATGACCT
>JAEZKN010000323.1 GCA_023415395.1 Actinomycetes bacterium | reverse complement strand
AGATGTGTATAAAAGACAGCCCGGGTCCGGCGCCGGACCCGACGTCGGTCTCGACGCCGGCTCGTGACCCTCCTGGTCGTCCTGCTCCTCCTGGCCGGCGCCGCGTGCTATCTCGCCGCGGTGCCGGTGGTCGCGTGGCGCTCGGTGTCGCGGGTCGACGCGACCCCGGACGGACCGCGGCCGCCCGACCAGCCCGGCACGACGTACCTGCTCGTGGGCGTGGACAGCCGCGCCGAGCTCAGCGCCGCCGAGCGACGGCGGCTCAGCACGGGCGCCGGCGGTGGCAGCCGCGCGGACACGATCATGCTGCTCCACGTGGGCTCCGGACCGCCGGTGCTCGTCTCGGTGCCGCGCGCCTCGCTGGTCCACGTCCCGGGCCACGGGCTGTCGATGGTCAACGCGGCGTACGCCTACGGCGGCCCGGAGCTGCTCGTGGCGTCGGTCGAGGAGGCGACCGGGATCCGGGTGGACGCGTACGTCGAGGTGGGCTTCGAGGGCCTGGTCCGTGCCGTCGACGCGGTCGGAGGGATCCCCATCTGCCCGCCCCGGGCCATGGCCGATCGTCGAGCCGGCCTGGACGTGGACGCGGGCTGCCAGGAGGCCGACGGCGTCACCGCGCTCGCCTACGCGCGCTCCCGGCACGCCCAGCGGCTCGACGACATCGCCCGCGCCACCCACCAGCGCGAGGTGGCGGCGCGGATCGCGTCGAGCGCCGCGTCCCTGCAGACCGTCCTCGACCCGCGGCGGTACTGGGACGTGGCCACCGGCGCCGTCGCGGCGGTGCGGGTCGGCGACGACGTCGGGCTCGAGGACGTGGCACGCGCGGCCTGGGCCCTGCGTCACGTCACCGGCGGAGGCGGGCTGGCCTGCACCGTGCCCCTCACCGACGCCGACGTGCAGATCGTGCACTGGGACACCGCGTCCGCCGAGCGCCTCTTCGGCCTGATCGCCCGGGACGGCACGGCGGAGATCGGCGACGACCTGTGTCACCCGACCGGCTTCCTGGACGGGCGGGGCCCATGACCCGCAGGCCTGCGCTGCGGCCAGCCGCCAGCACGACTACCGGCCAGCAGGGGTACACGACCCGCCTCCGAGCTGCATACTCGTGCTGATGACCCATCCCAGCCCCGCGCTCGACGCCGGCGACGGCACCCGGGAGCCACGCCCCCGGGCCGTGGTCGCGGACGACGACGTCCTGCTGCGCGCCGGCCTCGTCACCCTGCTGGAGCGCGGCGGCTACGACGTGGTCGGCGAGGTGGGCGACGCGGCGGCCCTGCTGGAGCTCACCCGCGCTGCCACGCCGGACATCGTCGTGACCGACATCCGGATGCCGCCCACCCAGACCCTCGAGGGTCTCGAGGCCGCGCAGGCGATCCGCCAGGAGCTGCCCGGTGTCTCGGTGCTGGTGCTGTCGGCCCACGTCGAGGTCACGCACGCGATGACGCTGCTCGCGGACGGCCAGGGCATCGGCTACCTCCTCAAGAGCCGGGTCATCGACGTCGACGACTTCCTCGACGCCGCTCGCCGGGTCACCCGCGGCGGGTCGGTGATCGACCCGTCCCTGGTCCAGGACCTCATCGGGCAGCAGCGCCGCCACGACCCGCTGGGCGACCTCAGCCCGCGTGAGCGCGAGGTGCTCGCCCTGATGGCCGAGGGCCGCTCCAACGTCGGCATCGGCCAGGCGCTCTGGGTCACGCCGGGCACGGTCGAGAAGCACATCAAGAGCATCATGAACAAGCTCGACCTGCACGAGGACGCCGCCGACCACCGCCGCGTCAAGGCCGTGGTCACCTACCTCAGCGCGGCCCGCTGACCCACCCCCCACCCCGGCCACCAGGGTGGCCCCGGCTCCCGCGCACCCGAAGCCACCTCTCCGGTTGGCGGCGAGGCGCCGCCCCGCCCCGGGCCGCGATGCTCGAGGTGTCCTGATCGACGCCGGCCCGGGAGCTCACGATGACATCCGCAGCAACTGCAGGATCCGCACCTGCGAAGCCGTGGACCCGCCGCCGCGTCCCGCGTCCCGGAGGTCCGGTGGTGTCGGCCATGTGGCTGCTCCCTGCCCTGGCGCGCGCTGTGGAGCACCAGCTCGCCGGGGAGTCCGCGACCCACGCGGCCCAGACGCTGACCTCGTTGACCGGCGTGACGGCCGACTCGTGCGCCCTGTCCTCCGGGGGGCCGGCGCACGGAGTGCTCGCCGTGCTCGCCGTGCTCACCGCCGTCGCGGCGGTCGTGGACGGGTGGACCCACGGGCTGGCGGGCGTCGCGGCCGTCCTGGTGGTCCCGGTGGGCGGCCCCGCGTGGGCCGGGCTGGTGCCCGTGCCGGTGGCCGTCGCCGGCGTCCGGGCCGCGTCGCGGTGGGCACGCAGCCGGGCCAGGGGTCGGGTTAACCCCAATGTTTCCGTGCCGCTGCTCCCCGACCATGGGGGCGTGCTCCTGACTCTCCTCATCGTCGACGACCACGCCGGGTACCGCGACCAGGCGGCCCGGGCCCTCTCCCGTGACGGCTTCGAGGTCGTCGGTACGGCGGGCACCGTGGCCGAGGCGCTGGCGAGCGTGACGAGGCTCAGACCCCAGGTGGTGCTGGTCGACGTCCACCTCGGGACCGAGAGCGGCTTCGACCTCGCCCGGCGGCTGGCCGAGGAGCCCGACGTACGGACCGTGCTGATGTCGACCCACGACGAGAGCGACCTCGTCGACCTCGTCGCGGCGAGCCCGGCCGCAGGCTTCGTGCCCAAGGACCGGTTGTCAGGTCGCGTGGTCCGTGACCTCCTCGGAGACGGGTGAGCCCACGCCCACGGTGACGGTGAGCGTCGTGCCCGCACCTGGCGGGCTGACGACCTCGAGCCGCCCGCCCAGGGCGTGCACCCGGTCCTCCAGCCCGGTCAGCCCGGAGCCGTGGTCGCGGTCCGCACCGCCCACGCCGTCGTCGGCGACCACGAGCGTCAGCACGCCCTCGTGCACGGTCAGGGTCACGCGCACGCAGGAGGCGCTGGCGTGCTTGGCGGCGTTGGTGAGCGCCTCGGAGACGACGTAGTAGGCACCGACCTCGACCGGGGCCGGCAGGCGCCCCACGTCGGCTACCTCGAGGTCCACCGGCACGCTCGAGCGGCGGGCGAGCACACCGAGCGCGGGCGCCAGGCCGCCCTCGCTCAGGATCGCCGGGTGGATGCCGCGGGAGAGCTCGCGGAGCTGGTCGAGCGCCTCGGAGAGCCCCGCGGCGATCTCGTCGAGCCGCGGAGCGACGTCCATGCCCTCGGCCGCGTCGTCGCGGGCCACCCGCGCCCCGAGGGCGAGCGAGACCAGCCGCTGCTGCACGCCGTCGTGCAGGTCGCGCTCGATCCGGCGCCGGGACTCGTCGGCCGCCGCCACGAGCCGCGCCCGGGACGCCAGGAGGTCGGCACGGGCCTGCGCGTTGTCG
>JAEZKN010000267.1 GCA_023415395.1 Actinomycetes bacterium | reverse complement strand
CGTCTGCGCGGGCGTCGACCTGGACCCCGTGCGGGTCGAGGTCGCCCGGGCCAACCTGGCCGCGCTCGGGCTGGCCGGCGCCGTCCAGGTCGCCGACGCGACCACGGTCGACACCACGCCGTTCGAGGTGGCCTTCGCCGACCCCGCCCGGCGTACGGCGCGCGGCCGCACCTTCGACGTCGACGGCTGGACTCCCCCGTGGCCGTTCGTCGAGCGCCTGCTGACGCGCGACGCGTGCGTCAAGGTCGCCCCGGGCATCCCGCACGCGCTGCTCCCGGCCGGGGTCGAGGCCGAGTGGGTCAGCGACCACGGCGAGGTGAAGGAGGCCGCGCTGTGGTCGGGCCGGCTGGCCACGACCGCACGACGGGCGACGGTGATCGGCGAGGGCGGGCTGGCCACGCTGACCGCGGAGGACGACCCGGGCGCCGGGGTCCGCGACGTCGGCGGGTTCCTCTACGAGCCCGACGGCGCGGTGATCCGCGCGGGGCTGGTGACCGCCGTCGCGGCCGGCGTCGACGGCGGGCTGGTCGACGAGCACATCGCCTACGTCACCTCCGACCAGTCGTTCCGCACGCCGTTTGCCCGTGGCTACCAGGTGCTCGAGGAGCTGCCCTACCGCGAGAAGGCGCTCAAGGCCGCCCTCCGCGAGCGCGGCGTCGGGCGGCTGACGATCAAGAAGCGCGGCGTGGACGTGGTGCCGGAGCAGCTGCGCAAGCGGCTGGACCTCCACGGCGAGGCGGACGCCACCATCGTGCTCACCCGCGCCCGTGGTCACGGGGTCGCGCTGCTGGTCCGCCCGTTCTGAGGGCCCCGGCGCCCGGCCCCTGAGGCGCCCCGACGCAGGAACGCCGAACGGCACCCGGCGGGTGCCGGGTGCCGTTCGGGTGCTGCTGGAGGTGCCGGTCAGGCGTGCTGCGGGACCTTCTGGGTCTCGGTGTGGCCCTCCTCGCGGGTCCGGCCCGCGTGCCAGAAGCCGAGGACGACCAGGACCAGGAGCAGGCCGGCTCCGGCGAAGGCGGCGATCGCGGCGATGCCGGCGATGGTGCCGATCGTGGCGAAGGCGTATCCGTAGAGCAGCAGGCCGCGCAGGGTGTTGCCGTTGAGGAAGGTGCTCATCCGGGCGGTGTTGATCTCCTCGGACAGCGCCGTGAGCTCCTCCGCCGCAGCGGTGTCGCCGGCCGCGCTGGCCTCCTCGGCCGCGGCGGTGACCGCACCCGCGATCTTGCTCGCGTTGGAGTAGTTCATCTCCTCGGGCATCGGGGTGGACGGGGCGCCGTCCACGCCGGGGATCTCGGTGATGCCGGCCGCCTCGACCCGCGTCAGGAGCTCCTCACCGGAGGCCCGCATGTGGGCGTAGATGTAGTTGTTGGCGTACGCCTTGGCCTCCGGGCCGCTGTCGAGCTTGTTCTGGCCGTCCTCGGCGAACTCGCTCATCACCTCGCGGTCGGCCTCGGGGAGGCTCTCGACCGCCGGGCCGGCCGGCATGGTGATGTCCTGGTTGCCGAACTGCTCCTTGACCTGGTCGTCGATGAACGTGTTCGCCCACGTCAGCAGGCCACCGGCCACCAGCAGCACCGCCACCAGGAGCAGTCCGGTCCAGGAAATGAGCTTGTCGAATGCCGAGCGCATCTTGCGCCTCCCTCTTCGTGCGGGGATCCTCGTTGTGTCCCTCGCTTCACCGAGAACGTTAGAGATCGCCGACGGGCCACAAGAGGGCCGCACGGCGGGACGCTGCGGGACCTAGGTCCCGAGAGTCTCCTTCTCCGCCCCGATCGTCGTGTCCCCGCCGTGGCCGGTGTGCACGACCGTGTCATCGGGCAGGGCGAAGAGCCGGGTCCGGATGGACTCCTTGATGACGTCCTCGTCGGAGTACGAGCGACCGGTCGCGCCGGGCCCGCCGTTGAAGAGCGTGTCGCCGGTGAAGACGCAGCCGAGGTCGGGCGCGTAGAGGCACACCGCCCCGGGCGCGTGGCCCGGCGTGTGGATCACCTCGAGCGCCGTCCCTGCCACCTCGATGCGCGCGCCGTCGGCCAGGTCGAGGTCCCAGAGGTAGTTCTGGTGGGTCAGCTCCCACAGCGGCTTGTCGTCGGGGTGCAGCATGATCGGCGCGACGACCTCCTCGCGCAGCGCGGGCGCGACGCGGACGTGGTCGTCGTGGGCGTGGGTGCACACGATCGCCTTGACCTTGCGGTCCCCGACGACGGCCAGGATGTCGGCGACGTCGTGCGGGGCGTCGATCACGACGCACTCGGTGTCGTCGCCGACCACCCAGATGTTGTTGTCGACGTCGAAGGTCTGGCCGTCGAGGCTGAACGTGCCGGACGAGACGGCGTGGTCGACCCGCGCCGTCACAGGATCACCACCGAGCGCAGCACGTCGCCGTGGTGCATCTTCTCGAACGCGGCCTCGATGTCGTCGATGCCGATCTCCTCGGTGACGAACGCGTCGAGGTCGAGCCGGCCCTGCCGGTAGAGGTCGACGAGCATCGGGAAGTCGCGCGTGGGCAGGCAGTCGCCGTACCAGCTGGACTTGAGCGCGCCGCCCCGCCCGAAGACGTCGATCAGCGGGATGTCGGGGACCTTCATCTCGGGCGTGGGCACGCCGACCAGCACGACGGTGCCGGCCAGGTCGCGCGCGTAGAACGCCTGCTGCCAGGTCTCGGGCCGGCCGACCGCCTCGACCACGACGTCGGCGCCCTCGGCGCCGTCGTAGAACTCGCCGCAGATCCGCTTGATCTCCTCCACCGCGTCGACCTGGGAGGAGTCGACCGTGTGGGTGGCGCCCATCCGCGTGGCGGTCTCGAGCTTCTTGGGGTCGATGTCCACGGCGATGATCGGGCTCGCGCCGACCAGCGCGGACCCGGCGATCGCCGCCACGCCCACACCACCGCAGCCGATGACCGCGACCGACTTGCCCCGCGAGACCGCGCCGGTGTTGATCGCCGCGCCGATGCCGGCCATCACGCCACAGCCCAGGAGGCCCACGGCCGCAGGACGCGCGTCCGGGTCGACCTTGGTGCACTGGCCGGCCGCGACCAGCGTCTTCTCCGCGAACGCACCGATGCCCAGCGCCGGGGAGAGCTCGGTGCCCGCGTCGGGACCCTCCGCCAGCGTCATCTTCTGCGTGGCGTTGTGGGTGGCGAAGCAGTACTGCAGGTCGCCGCGCTTGCAGGCCCGGCACTCCCCGCACACCGCGCGCCAGTTGAGCACCACGAAGTCACCCGGCGCGACCCCGGTCACGTCGGGGCCGACGGCCTCGACGATGCCCGCTGCCTCGTGGCCGAGCAGGAACGGGAAGTCGTCGTTGATGCCGCCCTCGCGGTAGTGGAGGTCGGTGTGGCAGACCCCGCAGGCCTGCACCTTCACCAACGCCTCGCCCGGACCGGGATCCGGGACGTTGATCGTCACGACCTCGACCGGCTGACCCTTCGCACGGGCGACCACGCCCTTGACCTGATGCATGAGGGCAAGCCAACCGGATGGCGCGAGAATTGCAACCATCGGCCCCCGGTTCGCGTCTGGGTGGTGTGTTGACGGAGGAGACAGGAGCGGCTGTGGACCGGGACACCGACTTCACGGCGTACCTCGAGGCGCGCCAGGGGCGACTCCTGCGCACGGCGTACCTGCTCACCGGCGACCAGCACCAGGCCGAGGACCTGCTGCAGACGTCGCTGGCCAAGCTGTACCTCGCGTGGGACAAGGTCCGTGACCGCGACTCGGTGGACGCCTACGTGCGCCGGATCATGGTGAACGAGAACAACTCGCTCTGGCGGCGCGGCTGGCGCCGCCGCCAGACCACGCCCGCCCCGGGCCCCCCGACGACCCCCTT
>JAEZKN010000228.1 GCA_023415395.1 Actinomycetes bacterium | reverse complement strand
CGCGCGGGCCGTCGCCCCGCGGCAGGAGGCCGCCGGAGCGCATCGCCCGACCGGCGGCACCCGGGACGCGCAGCGGTACGACGCGCCTCCCCCCGGCCACCCGGCGCGCCAGGTCGACCAGGTCGTGCACCTCAGGGCCGGCGAGGTCGGGCACCCGGCCCGACGGCCCGCGCTCCGCGAGGTCGACGAGCGACTCGGCCACCTCGCGGGCGGCCACGGTCTGGCTGGTCATCCGCGGCACCAGCGAGAACGGCCCGACGCGCACGAAGCCCAGCGCCTGCTCGGCGAACTCGTGGAACTGCGTCGCCCGCAGCACGCTCCACGGCACGTCACCCTTGGCCAGCAGCCGCTCCTGGAGCCGCTTGCCGGCGTAGTAGCCGGTGTCGACCTCGTCGATGCCGACGATCGACAGCGCGACCACGTGCGCCGCGCCCGCGGCCTGGAGGCTCCGGGTGACGCTGCCGAAGAACGCCTCGGCGTCGGCGCGCTTCTGGGTCGCGATGCTCGTGACGTCGACGACCGCGTCGATGCCGGCCAGCCGCTCGGCCAGCCCGACGCCGGTGGTCAGGTCGACGCCCTCGGAGCGCGACAGCACGACCACGTCGTGGCCGCGCCCGCGCGCGACCCCGACCACGTGACGGCCGACGACACCGGTGCCGCCGGCCACGGCCAGCCTCATGGGTTCAGGATGGTTCATGCCCCGTTGACGAGGCAGCCCTTCCCGGATGTGACATCAGACGAGCGGGGGCTCGGTCTTCTCCCGCACCTCGTCCTCGGTGACGCCGGGCGCGAGCTCGACCAGCCTCAGCCCCTCGGGCGTGATGTCGATGACGGCCAGGTCCGTGATGATCCGCTGCACGACCCCCTTGCCGGTGTAGGGCAGCGAGCACTCCTCGACGATCTTGTAGGTGCCGTCGCGGGCGACGTGCTCCATCAGCACGATCACCTTCTTCGCGCCGTGGACGAGGTCCATCGCGCCGCCCATCCCCTTGACCATCTTGCCGGGGATCATCCAGTTGGCGATGTCGCCGTCCTTGGACACCTGCATCGCGCCGAGGATCGCCGCGTCGATCTTGCCGCCGCGGATCATCCCGAACGACGTGGCGGAGTCGAAGAACGACGCCCCGCGCCGCACCGTGACGGTCTCCTTGCCGGCGTTGATCAGGTCCGGGTCCTCCTCGCCCTCGACGGGGTAGGCACCCACGCCCAGGATCCCGTTCTCGGACTGCAGCACCAGCTCGACGTCGTCGGGGACGTAGTTCGGCACCAGGGTCGGCAGCCCGATCCCCAGGTTGACGTAGGAGCCGTCGGTCAGCTCCGCGGCCGCCCGGGCGGCCATCTCCTCGCGAGTCCAGCTCACTGTCCCTCCTCCGTCCGGGGCCGCACGGTCCTCTTCTCGATCCGCTTGTCCGCGGCCTGCTCGGGCGTCAGCGGTACGACGCGCTGCACGAACACGCCGGGCGTGTGGATCTCGTTGGGGTCCAGCTCACCGGGCTCGACGAGGTGCTCGACCTCGGCGATCGTCACCCGCCCGGCCATCGCGGCCAGCGGGTTGAAGTTGCGCGCGGAGTCCCGGAAGACGAGGTTGCCGTGGCGGTCGCCCTTCCAGGCGCGCACCAGCCCGAAGTCGGCCACGATGGCATGCTCGAGCACGAACTCCTTCGGCCCGTCGGCGGTCTCGAAGACCTGGGTCTGCTTCGGCGGGGACGACACCACCACGTTGCCCGCGTCGTCGTACTTCCACGGCAGGCCGCCCTCGGCCACCTGCGTGCCGACGCCGGTCGCGGTGAAGAACGCCGGGATCCCCGACCCGCCCGCGCGCAGCCGCTCGGCCAGCGTGCCCTGCGGGGTCAGCTCGACCTCGAGCTCCCCGGAGAGGTACTGCCGGGCGAACTCCTTGTTCTCCCCCACGTAGGAGGACACCATCCGCCGGATCCGCTTCTCCGACAGCAGCCGCCCCAGGCCCCAGTCGTCCACGCCGCAGTTGTTCGACACGGCCTCGAGGTCCGTCGTGCCGGCCGCGAGCAGCGCGTCGATCAGCACCGACGGGATGCCGCACAGGCCGAACCCACCGACGGACAGCGTCGCGCCGTCCGGAATGTCAGCCACGGCCGCTGTGGCCGAGGTCACCACCTTGTCCATGCCCCGATCCAAGCCCGGCACCCTCGGGCCGGTCAACGTCCGACCGCTGGGTCGACGCGGATCAGTCACCCAGTGAGAACTGGGCTGGGCTAGCGTTCATCCAGTGGACACTCCATCGGACGTGGTCGGCCGCGCCGCGGCCGTGCTGCGGGCCGTCTCGACGCACGAGCCGACCGGCGCCACCACCTCCGAGGTCGCCCGCCGCAGCGGGTTGGCCCGGCCCACCGCGCACCGGCTGCTGACCTCCCTGCTCGGCGAAGGACTGGTCGACCGCGACCCGGCCGGGCGCTGGCTGCTCGGCCCGGAGCTCTACCTGCTCGGCAGCACCGCCGCGTCCCGCTACGACGTCACCGCGCTGGCCCAGCCGGTGGTCCGCCGCCTCTCGGTCGCCACCGGGGAGAGCGCGTTCTACTCGGCGCGCCGGGGCGAGGAGACCGTCTGCCTCCTGCGCGAGGACGGCAGCTTCCCGATCCGCTCCCACGTGCTCCACGAGGGCATCCGCTTCCCGCTCGGCGTCGCATCGGCCGGCCTGGCCGTCCTGGCCTACCTCCCCGACCCCGAGATCGACGACTACCTCGCGCGGGCGGACCTGACGGCGGCGTACGGCGAGGGACACGGCCCGGCCGCGCTCCGCGAGCGCATCGCGACGACCCGGGCGGCCGGCTACGCGCTCAACCCCGGCCTGCTCGTCGAGGGCAGCTGGGGCATGGGCGCCGCGGTGTTCGGCGCCGACGAGCGCCCGTGCGGCGCGCTCAGCCTCACCGGGATCGAGCAGCGCTTCTCCCCTGCGCGCCGCGACGAGCTCGGACCGTTGCTGCTCCGGGCCGCCCACGAGTTGTCGACCTCACTGCGGCGGCGCACAGGCCCGACCTAAGGTGTCGACATGACGGACTGGTCGCGCGTGCGCCTGCACGTCGTCACGGGCAAGGGCGGCACCGGCAAGTCCACGGTCGCCGCCGCGCTCGCGCTCGGCCTCGCCTCCCAGGGCAAGCAGGTGCTGCTGTGCGAGGTCGAGGGGCGCCAGGGCATCGCGCGGATGTTCGACGTCGACCCGCTCCCCTACGCCGAGCGCCGGATCGCCACCGGGCTGCGCCACGACGGGCGGGCCCCCGGGGTCGTGCACGCCCTGCACATCGACCCGGAGTCGGCGCTGCTGGAGTACCTCGCGATGTACTACAAGCTCGGCCGCGCCGGGCGCGCGCTCGACCGCTTCGGGGTCATCGAGTTCGCGACCACGATCGCGCCCGGCACCCGCGACGTCCTGCTCACCGGCAAGGTCTTCGAGGCGGTGGAGCGCAACAGCCGCAACAAGGGCGCGACCCGGTACGACGCCGTGGTGCTCGACGCGCCTCCGACCGGGCGGATCGCCCAGTTCCTCAACGTCAGCGGCGAGCTGGCGGGCCTGGCCAAGGTCGGCCCGATCAAGAGCCAGTCGGACACGATGATGACGCTCTTCCGCTCCCCCCGCACCGCGGTGCACCTGGTCACCGTGCTGGAGGAGATGCCGGTGCAGGAGACCGCCGACGGCATCGCCGAGCTGCGCCGCGCGCGGCTGCCGGTCGGCGCCGTCGTCGTGAACCAGGTGCGCCCCCGCGACATCGCGCCGGCCGACCTCGAGGCCGCCCTCGCCGGCACCCTCGACACCGCACGGATCGCCGCCGACCTGACCGAGGCGGGCATCGAGGCCGGGCCTGACCTGGTCGACGGCCTGGTCAGGGAGGCGCGCGACCATGCCGAGCGACGCGCGCTCGAGGACGCCCAGCGCGAGGTCGTCGCCGGCCTCGGCGTGCCGGTCTACGAGCTGCCCCGCCTGCCCGGCGGCGTCGACCTCGGCGGGCTCTACGAGCTCGCGGCCGACCTGAAGAAGGAGGGCCTGGCATGAGCAGGACCCGTCCCCGGGTCGGCCCGCTGGCGACCACCCCGGGCCCGGCGCCCGCGCTCGACGTCGACGCGCTCCTCGACGACCCGGACACCGGGATCATCGTCTGCTGCGGCTCGGGCGGCGTCGGCAAGACCACGACCTCGGCCGCCCTCGCACTGCGCGCCGCGGAGCGGGGCCGCAAGGTCGTCGTGCTCACCATCGACCCGGCCCGCCGGCTCGCGCAGTCGATGGGCATCGAGAAGCTCGACAACACCCCCCGCCCCGTCGTGGGCCTGCGCACCAACGCCAAGGGCAACCGCAAGGGCGGCAGCCTCGACGCGATGATGCTCGACATGAAGCGCACCTTCGACGAGGTGGTCGAGAGCCAGGCCACGCCGGAGAAGGCGCGACAGATCCTCGAGAACCCCTTCTACATCGCCCTGTCCAGCTCCTTCGCAGGGACGCAGGAGTACATGGCGATGGAGAAGCTCGGCCAGATCCACCGGGAGGGGACCTACGACCTGATCGTGGTCGACACCCCGCCGTCGCGCTCCGCGCTGGACTTCCTCGACGCCCCGGAGCGGCTCTCGAGCTTCCTCGACGGGCGGTTCATCCGGCTGCTGCTCGCCCCGGCCAAGGGTCCGGCGAAGCTGATGACCGCCGGGCTGAGCGTGGTCACGAACGCGCTCAACCGGGTGCTCGGCGCCCAGGTCCTGCGGGACATGCAGACCTTCGTCGCCGCCTTCGACACCCTCTTCGGCGGCTTCCGCCAGCGGGCGCAGCAGACCTTCGAGCTGCTCCAGGCCGACGGCACCGCGTTCCTCGTGGTCGCCGCCCCGGAGCCGGACGCGCTGCGCGAGGCGGCGTACTTCGTCGAGCGGCTCGGCGAGGACGAGATGCCGCTGGCGGGCCTGGTCGTCAACCGCGCCAACCCGGCGCCGCGCGGCACGCTGTCAGCCGACGAGGCGATGGCCGCGTCGCAGCGGCTGCGCAAGCGCGACCCCGGCTCGCTGACCGCGGGCCTGCTGCGCCTGCACGCCGACCGGACG
>JAEZKN010000226.1 GCA_023415395.1 Actinomycetes bacterium | reverse complement strand
ACATCGGCGGCCAGCAGGCCGCCCCGCTCCTCCTCGAGGGGTTGTCCCGGCTCGAGTACCGCGGCTACGACTCCGCGGGCGTGGCGGTGCTCAACGGCAGCGGCCTGAAGGTCTACAAGCGGGCCGGCCGGGTGCGCGACCTGGCCGACGGCCTGCCGAAGCGGTTCGCGGGCAAGGTCGGGATCGGGCACACCCGCTGGGCGACCCACGGCCCGGCCAACGACGTGAACGCCCACCCGCACACCGACGCGACCGGGCGGGTGGCGGTCGTGCACAACGGGATCATCGACAACGCCGCCGCCCTGCGGCAGCAGCTGACCGACGCGGGGGTGGAGCTGGTCAGCGACACCGACACCGAGGTGATCGCCCACCTGGTCGGTCGTGCCAGCGCCGAGACCCTGGAGGACAAGGTCCGCGAGGCACTCGCCGTGGTCGAGGGGACCTACGGACTGGCCGTCCTGCACGCGGGCTTCCCGGACCGGATGGTCGTCGCGCGCAACGGCAGCCCGCTGCTCGTGGGCGTGGGCGAGCGGGAGATGTTCTTCGCGTCCGACCTGGCCGCGATCGTCCGGCACACCACGACCGTCGCGCAGCTCGCCGACGGGGAGATCACGACCCTGACGGCCGGCGGCTTCACGACCGCGCACGAGACCGTCACGCTCGACATCGACCCGGCGGCGTACGACGCCGGCGAGCACGAGTCGTTCATGCTCAAGGAGATGCACGAGCAGCCCGAGACCGCCGAGCGGGTCCTGCGGGGCCGGCTCGACGAGCGGTTCGCCACCGCGCACCTCGGGGGCCTGAACCTGAGCGCCCACGACACCCGGGGCATCCAGCGCGTGAAGATCCTCGGCTGCGGCTCGGCCTACTACGTGGGCCAGATGGGCGCCACGCTCGTCGAGGAGCTCGCGCGGATCCCCGCCGACGCGGAGGCGGCCAGCGAGTTCCGCTACCGCAACCCGATCATCGAGCCGGACACGCTCTACGTCGCGGTGTCCCAGTCCGGCGAGACCGTCGACACCCTCCTGGCCGTGCAGGAGATCAGGCGCAAGGGCGGCCGGGTGATCGGGCTGGTCAACGTCGTCGGCAGCGCGATCGCCCGCGAGTGCGACGGTGGCCTCTACCTCCACGCCGGGCCCGAGGTGGCGGTGGCGTCGACGAAGGCGCTGACCAACATGTTTCTCGGCTTCGCGCTGCTCGCGCTCCAGCTCGGCCGCGTCCGCGACCTCTCGATCGCCGACGGGCGGCGGTTGATCGCCGGCCTGCAGCGGCTGCCCGAGCAGATCGGGCAGGTGCTCGCGCAGGAGGAGGAGATCGCCGCGGTCGCCCGCCGGCTCGCGGGCGCGGAGAGCCTGTTCTTCATCGGCCGGGTCCGCGGCTTCCCGGTGGCGCGCGAGGGTGCGCAGAAGTTCAAGGAGATCTCCTACCGGCACGCGGAGGCCTACCAGGCCTCCGAGCTCAAGCACGGCCCGCTCGCGCTGATCTCGCCCGAGGTCCCGACCGTGGCGATCGTGCCCGACGACGAGCTGACCGACCGCAACGTCGGCGCGCTGCACGAGATCGCCGCGCGCCGCGGGCCGCTGGTCGTCGTCACCCACGAGAGCGTCGACCTCGGCGAGGTGGACGCTGAGCGCATCGTCGTACCCCGCAACGAGCGGGAGCTCGACCCGATCCTGCTGACCGTGCCGCTGCAGCTGCTGGCCTACCACGCGGCGCTGACCCTGGGCCACGACATCGACAAGCCCCGCAACCTGGCCAAGTCCGTCACCGTGGAGTGACCTGGTCGTGACGGAGGCCACCGCGACGAGGAAGGTGGCGGCCCGGCGCGGACCCACTACCGTTGACGGGTGAGCGACACAGACGAGACCACGGACAGCAGTGTGGACACCGTGACCTTCGCCGACCTCGGGCTGGACCCCAAGGTGCTGAAGGCTCTCGCCGACGTCGGCTACGAGACGCCGTCGGCCATCCAGGCCGCGACCATCCCGCCGCTGCTCGCCGGGCGCGACGTGGTGGGGCTCGCGCAGACCGGGACGGGCAAGACGGCGGCGTTCGCACTGCCGATCCTGAGCCGGCTCGACCTGTCCCAGAAGACCCCCCAGGCCCTCGTGCTCGCCCCGACCCGCGAGCTCGCCCTCCAGGTCTGCGAGGCGTTCGAGCGCTACGCCGCGCACGTCAAGGGCGTGCACGTCCTGCCCGTCTACGGCGGCCAGGGGTACGGCGTCCAGCTCAGTGCGCTGCGGCGCGGCGTCCACGTCGTCGTGGGCACGCCGGGCCGGATCATGGACCACCTCGACAAGGGCACCCTCGACCTCTCCGAGCTGCGCTTCCTCGTCCTCGACGAGGCCGACGAGATGCTCAACATGGGCTTCGCCGAGGACGTCGAGACGATCCTCGCGGACACCCCCGAGGACAAGAACGTCGCGCTCTTCTCGGCCACGATGCCGGCGCAGATCCGCCGGATCTCCAAGAGCTACCTCCGCGACCCGGAGGAGATCACGGTCAAGAACAAGACCGCGACCGCCTCCAACATCACCCAGCGCTACCTGATGGTGAGCTACCCGCAGAAGGTCGACGCCCTCACGCGCATCCTCGAGGTCGAGAACTTCGAGGGGATGATCGTCTTCGTCCGCACCAAGAACGAGACCGAGACGCTCGCCGAGAAGCTCCGCGCCCGCGGCCTCTCCGCCGCCGCGATCAACGGCGACGTCGCCCAGGCCCAGCGCGAGCGCACGGTCAACCAGCTGAAGTCGGGCAAGCTCGACATCCTGGTCGCCACCGACGTCGCCGCCCGTGGTCTCGACGTCGAGCGGATCAGCCACGTCGTCAACTACGACATCCCCACCGACACCGAGTCCTACGTCCACCGGATCGGCCGCACCGGCCGGGCCGGCCGCAGCGGCGACGCGATCTCCTTCGTGACGCCGCGCGAGCGCTACCTGCTCAAGCACATCGAGAAGGCCACGCGCCAGCCGCTGACCCAGATGCAGCTGCCGAGCGCCGAGGACGTCAACGCGACCCGCCTCTCCCGCTTCGACGACGCGATCACCGAGGCGCTCAACCAGACCAGCCGGATCGAGCGGTTCCGCGACATCATCGGCCACTACGTGCGCGAGCACGACGTGCCCGAGGTCGACGTCGCGGCCGCGCTCGCGGTCGTCGCGCAGGGCGAGACCCCGCTGCTGCTCGACCCCGCCGACGACAAGCCGGTCCGCGAGGCGCGCCCCGAGCGCGACCGCCCCGAGCGCTCTGCCGTCCAGGGGGCCAGCCGGGCCGCGCGCGGCGGGAGCGACCAGCCGATGGCGTCGTACCGGATCACCGTGGGCAAGCGCCACAAGGTCGAGCCGCGCCAGATCGTGGGCGCCATCGCCAACGAGGGCGGCCTGCGCCGCGCGGACTTCGGTCACATCCAGATCCGCCCGGACTTCTCGCTCGTCGAGCTGCCGGCCGAGCTGCCCGCCGAGGTCTGGGACGC
>JAEZKN010000203.1 GCA_023415395.1 Actinomycetes bacterium | reverse complement strand
CCATAGGACTGCGCGGTGTGGTCGAAGTACCCAGAGCGGTCCACCGGGACCGGCGCGACGCCGTCTTCCGGGTGGTCTTTGAAGAGGTAGAACTCGATCTCGGGGTGGGTGTAGAAGGTGAAGCCCTGCTCGGCCGCCTTCGACAGGGTCCGCTTGAGGACGTTGCGCGGGTCGGCGTACGACGCCGAGCCGTCCGGCATCACGATGTCGCAGAACATGCGGGCCGTCGCCGGGCCCGCGCTGCTGCGCCACGGCAGGATCTGGAAGGTCGTCGGGTCGGGCAGCGCGAGCATGTCGGCCTCGTAGACCCGGGCGAAGCCCTCGATGGCCGAGCCGTCGAAGCCGATGCCCTCCGAGAACGCACCCTCGAGCTCGGCCGGGGCCACCGCCACCGACTTCAGGAACCCGAGCACGTCGGTGAACCACAGCCGCACGAACCGGACGTCACGCTCCTCGAGAGCGCGGAGGACGAAGTCTTCCTGCTTACCCATGACGCCGAGCCTAGTGGCGTGGGGACGCCGATCTGCCCCAGGTTCACCCTGGGAGCGGACCGGCGTCGCCTCGCGGGGGCCGTCAGCGACGGAACCGGAGGGTGCGGGTGACCTTGCCGGCGCCGTCGGTGCGCTTGAGCGTGACCTTGAAGACGTCGCTGCCGGCGGTGTCGGGTCGCCGGACCTCGCGGAAGTCGACCTCCCACCGGCCGTCGTCGCGGGTCGCGCGGGCCGTGCGGGTCGCGACCTTCGCGCCGTCGTGCCGCACGACCATCTTCCAGGCCGACCGGGCGGCGACGCCGTCCAGCTCGGCGTCGACGTCGAAGTGGCCGCGCTCCTTCTCGACCGAGATGTCGTAGCGCGCGCCCGCGACGGTGCCGCGAGCGTGCTTCTCGAGATCGGCATGCGCCGGTGGGGTCAGCAGCAGCGTGCTGCCCCCGGCGACCACCAGGGTCGCGGTGGTCAGGGTGATGGTGCGCTTCATGGTCGGCCTCCTCCGCCTCAGCTGCGCCCGATGTTGACCGTGCACGGGGTCCCGCTGCCCTGCTGGGGCGTGGCGGTGACGGTGAAGTCGGTGCCGTCGCTCTCGTCGACGCTGACGTCGAGGTCGAGCTCGGAGTCCTCGTCGGTCTGCCGGTCGCCGGAGAAGATCTGCTTGCCGTCCTGCTCCACCACGACCTTCCACGTCTCCTCCGGCGCGCCCGACTGGAGCTCGAAGGTCAGCTCCAGGCCGTTGCCCTCGTCCTCGAGGTTGAGCTCGTAGGTCGCACCGCCGCAGTTGCCCTTCGTGGTCTTGCCGCCGTCGTCGTCGTCGCGCAGCAACAGCCACGCGACGATCGCCGCCGCGACCACCACGACGATGATCGCCACCGCCACCCACACCTTGCTCATCGTTGCCTCCCTCCTCCACCAGACCACGGGCGTGGGAGGGCGGCCGAGGGTCAAAGGTCCGGGACGTTCGCCTCCAGCTCGGCCAGCCAGGCAGCGGCGGAGGCGTCGGACGGCATCCGCCAGTCCCCGCGCGGCGACATCGTGCCGCCGTGGCTGACCTTCGGCCCGTTGGGCAGTGCCGACCGCTTGAACTGGCTGGCGAAGAAGCGCTTGATGAACACGACGAGCCAGGCCCGGATCGTCTCGAGGTCGAACTCGACACGCTTGTCGGTCGGGTAGTTCGGCGGCCACTCACCGTGGTCGGCTTCGTGCCAGGCGTGCCAGGCCAGGAAGGCGATCTTGCTCGGCGCGTAGCCGTAGCGCAGCACGTGGAAGAGCGTGAAGTCCTGCAGGGAGTAGGGCCCGACCGACTCCTCGGTCGACTGCGGCAGCTTGTCCTCGCGGGTCGGGATCAGCTCGGGCGTGATCTCCTGCCCGACCACGTCGGTGAGGACCTTGTTGGTCGCCTCGTCGAACTGGTCGGTGCTGATGACCCAGCGGATGAGGTGCTGGATGAGCGTCTTGGGTACGCCGGCGTTGACGTTGTAGTGCGACATCTGGTCGCCCACGCCGTAGGTGCACCAGCCCAGCGCGAGCTCGGAGAGGTCGCCGGTGCCGAGGACGATGCCCCCGCGATAGTTGGCCAGCCGGAAGAGGTAGTCGGTGCGCAGGCCGGCCTGGACGTTCTCGAAGGTGATGTCGTAGACCTCCTCGCCCCGGGCGAAGGGGTGGTCGAGGTCGGTGAGCATCGCCCGCGCGGCGTCGGTGATGTCGATCTCCTGCATGGTGATGCCGAGCGAGTCGGCCAGCGCCCAGGCGTACCCCTTGGTGGTGTCGCCGGTCGCGAAGCCCGGCAGCGTGAAGCCGAGGACCTCGCTGCGGTCGCGGCCCAGCCGGTCCATCGCCTTGGCCGCGACGATCAGCGCGTGCGTGGAGTCCAGACCGCCGCTGACGCCGATCACGACCTTGGGCTGCCAGTCGTCGGTGCTCATCGCGGTCAGCCGCTGCTCGAGCCCGGAGACCTGGATGTTGTAGGCCTCGTAGCAGTCCTGGGCCAGCCGCTCGGCGTCGTCGGGCACGAACGGGAAGCGGTCGACCTTGCGGCGCAGCCCGATGTCGGAGGTCGGCGGGGCCAGCTCGAAGGAGATCGTCCTGAACTCCGGGCCGATCGTCCTGCGGTTGTCGTCGAAGGTGCCGGTGCGCAGCCGCTCCAGCCGGGTGCGGTCGAGGTCGAGGTCGACGATGGTCGCGCGCGGTCCGTCGGGGAAGCGCTCGGTCTCCCCCAGCAGCTCGCCGTGCTCGTAGACCATCGTCTGACCGTCCCAGGACAGGTCCGTGGTGGACTCCCCCTGGCCGCCGGCCGCGTAGAGGTACGCCGCCAGGCACCTGCTCGACGCGCTGCGGGCCAGCAGGTGGCGGTCGGTGGCCCGGCCGACGGTGATCGGGCTGCCGGAGATGTTCGCCAGCACGGTGGCGCCCGCGAGGGCGGCCTCGGCGCTCGGCGGCACCGGCACCCACATGTCCTCGCAGACCTCGACGTGCAGGACGAGCCCGCGCACGTCCTCGGCCTCGAAGAGCAGGTCGGGTCCGATCGGCACCTCCTGGCCCGCGAGCACGATCGAGCCGCGCACGTCGTCGCCCGGCGCGAACCAGCGGCGCTCGTAGAACTCGCGGTAGGTCGGCAGGTAGGACTTCGGCGCGACACCGAGGATCCGCCCACGGTGGATCACCACCGCGCAGTTGAGCACCCGGGTGCCGTGCGCGACCGGGGCTCCCACGACGAGCACCGGCAGCAGGTCCTCCGACGCCGCGACGATCTCGGCGATCGCGTCGGTCACCGCGTCGAGCAGCGGGTCCTGGAGGAAGAGGTCGTCGACGGCGTACCCGGAGAGGCCGAGCTCGGGGAAGATCGCCACCGCGACGCCCTCCTCCGAGCACGCCCGCGCCTGCTCGATGACGGCGCGCGCGTTGGTGGCCGGGTCGGCCACCCGGATCGGCACCGTGCAGGCGGCGACGCGGGCGAACCCGTGGGCGTAGGCGGAGTAGAAGTCCACGAGCCGCATGTTCCCACGCAGCGCGATCTCACGCCCGGGCCAGCACCGTCCACAGGCGGCCGAGCCTCGGTTTCGTCCGTCGTCGCGGGAGTGAACCCTTCTCGTCATGGATGTCGTGGCCGCTGCGCTGGCCCACCAGCACGGCGTCGTGGCGCGCCGGCAGGTGCTCGACTCCGGGCTCACGCCCGCCGATCTCGCGAGGATGGTGCGGCGGCGGGAACTGACCCGCGTGCATCCCGGCGTGTACGTCGACCACACGGGCCCGCCCTCCTGGGTCCAGCGGGCGTGGGCTGCGGTGCTGTTCTCGTGGCCGGCCGCGCTCAGTCACGAGTCGGCCCTGCGCGCCGTCCACGGGCCGGGCCGACGTGACGACGACTGCTGCGTCCTGCACGTCGCCGTCGACCGGGACCGGAATGTCGTCGCGCCGCCCGGCGTACGACTGCATCGGGTGGCCCACCTCGACGATCGCGTCCAGTGGAACACCGGACCACCACGCGTCCGACTCGAGCACGCGGTCCTCGACGTCGCCGGAGCCGCGCCGACCGACCTCCGCGCCATCGCGGCACTCGCCGACGCGTGCGGCTCGCGCCGCTCCACGGCCGCGCGGCTC
>JAEZKN010000146.1 GCA_023415395.1 Actinomycetes bacterium | reverse complement strand
GCCGGGCGGCCCGCCGGCGGGACGACCACCGTCGACCCCTTCGCCTTCCCCGGCGGCCGCCGCTTCCACTTCCGCGACCCGGCCGGCAACGAGCTCGGGGCCTGGGCCCGCCCCTAGGAGCGCCCCGGCCGACAGGTCGGCGGGTCAGCCTTCGTCGAGCACGCGTGAGAGGAACGCGATGCCCTGGGTGATCGCCTCCTGGGCGGCGACCGTGCCGCGCAACGGGTTCAGGCCGATGAAGTCGTGGATGATCCCGGCGTACCGCATCGTGGCCACCGGAACCCCAGCTGCCCGAAGCTTCGCGGCGTAGGCCTCGCCCTCGTCGCGGAGTACGTCGGCCTCGGCCACGATGCCCATCGCCGGCGGGAGGCCGGACAGCTCCTCAGGCGTCGCTCGCAGCGGCGAGGCGGTGATCTCGGCACGCTGCGCGGGGTCGGGCGTGTACTGGTCCCAGAACCACTTCATCCCGTCACGCGCCAGGAAGTAGCCAGCCTCGAACTGGTCGTAGGAGCCGGTGTCGAAGCTCGCGTCCGTGACGGGGTAGTAGAGGAGCTGGCCGCGCAGCTCGAGGCCACCGCGTTGTTTCGCGAGGATCGCCGTGACCGTGGCCATGTTGCCACCCACGGAGTCGCCGGCCACCGCCACGCGGGTCGCGTCGAGGCCGTGGTCGCCACCGTTGTCGGTGAGCCACTCGGTTACGGCGTAGACCTGCTCGATCTGCGTGGGGTACTTCGCCTCGGGCGCGAGGTCGTAGTCGGGGAACACGACGGCCGCCCCGGTCCCCGCCACGAGCTCGCGGACCAGCCGGTCGTGGGTGACGGGGCCGCCGAAGACCCACCCGAGCCCGTGGACGTAGAGGATCACCGGGATGGTCGCGCCGGCCGAGCGCGAGCCGACCGGACGCACGATCCGGACCCGGACCGTGCCGGTCGGCCCTCCGTCGATGGTGAGGTCTTCGACGTCCGCGTCGGCGACGTGCGGCGGCGGGTCGGTCTGGACGGTCTCGGCGATCTTGCGACCCTGGTCGGGGGGCAGCTGGTAGAGGAACGGAGGGTTCGCATTCGCATCGGCGAACGCCTGCGCGGGCGCTTCCAGGACGGGCTTCACGGGCTCGGTCATCACGACCTCCGGGCGACCGAGGCGCTGCGGGCGGCCTCGTGGATGGTGTTCGCCACTGCGTCGGGCTGCGTCGCGAAGACGGCGTGGCTGGCCGGCACCTCGACGATGGCGGCGCCGGCGCGGTTCGCCATGTGCCGCAGCATCGCCACGTCGAAGGCGTGGTCGTCGGTCGCGATGACCGCCCAGCTCGGCTTGGTCCGCCACGCGGCGTTCTCGACCGCTGCAGTGAACGCCGACATGCTGATCGGCACCTGGGAGTCGCGCAGGAACGCTGCGTCCTCGTCCGAGGTGTCGGCTGCGAAGCCTGCCTTGAACTTGTCCGGGTTCAAGAACCCGAAGCCGTCCTCCTCGACGTCGATCACGAAGTCCGGGGTGTCGGCGAAGCCTTCGTACTGCTGGGCGGTCGTCTCGCCGGCGTCCGGGACGAGCGCCGACACGTAGACGAGACCGACCACGTTGGGATGCATGCCCGCCTCGGTGATCACGGTGCCGCCCCACGAGTGGCCGACGAGGATCGTCGGCCCGAGCTGACGGTCGAGCACGCGCCGAGTCGCAGCGACGTCGTCGGCGAGCGAGGTGAGCGGCTCCTGCACGATGTCCACGCGATAGCCGCGCGCGGTGAGCCGCTCCCACACGCCGCGCCAGCCGGAGCCGTCGGCGAACGCGCCGTGGACCAGCACGACGTTGCGCACCAGCTGGTCGGTGGGAATCCGATCACCGGGGCCGGTGGGGGCTCCGGTGTGGTCCTGCATGTCGGTGGTCATGGTGGCCATCCCTTCGTCGTCGGAGCTTCGACCGTAGGAACGGCGCGGCCGCCACGACTTGAGTCATGTGACTGAACCTCGATTCGCCGCCCGGCCACGTCCCGACTGGCGATACTGCAGTCATGTCCCCGTCGTCCTTGGTCGGACGCGACAGCGAGGTCGCCTTGCTGCAGGCGCAGGTGCGCGGCATCGAGCAGCGGGGCGCGGCGCTGGTGCTGCGGGGCGGGCCGGGTGCGGGCAAGTCGTCACTGCTGGCCGAGGCCGCGCGCCAGGCGACCGCCGAGGGCCGCCGGCTCCTGGTGGTCACCGGCGTGGAGTCGGAAGCGCGGGTCCCGTTCTCGGCGCTGCACCGGCTGCTCGGCCCGGTGCTCGCGGGCGTGGAATCGCTGCCGCGGCGCCAGCGCGAGGCGCTGCTGTCGGCGTTCGGCGAGGCGGACGCCGCGGCGGAGCCGTACCTCGCCAGCTATGCGGCGCTGGAGCTGCTCGCCGACCACGCGCCGATCGTGCTGCTCGTCGACGATGTGCAGTGGGTCGACCCGGTGAGCGCCTCGGCGCTCGCGTTCATCGCCCGGCGCCTGGAGCACGAGCCCGTGGTCGCGGTCTTCACGCTGCGAGACGGTCATGACTCGCCGTTCCTGGCGGGCGGCATCCCCGAGCTGGCCGTGCCGCCACTCGACGAGCAGCACGCGGCCGAGCTGCTCGATCGCCACGCCTCCGGTCTCTCGCCCGCCGTACGGCGTCAGCTCCTCGACCTCGCTGCCGGCAACCCGCTGGCGCTCCTCGAGCTGCCGAAGGCCTGGCGCTCGCACGACGACGTGGTCCCACTCCACGGTGCGCTGACCGCCCGGCTGGAGCGGTCCTTCGCCCGCGAGGTCGAGGCGCTTCCGGGCGGCGCTCGGACGGCGGCGGTCGTCGCCGCGGCCAACGACGGTGACGATCTCGTCGAGCTGGTGCGAGCGCTCGGTGTGCTCGTCGGAGTGCAGCGGGCGGAGGACCACGTCGCGGCGGCGGTCGACGGCGGCGTGCTGGTGGTGGACGGGCCACGGGTGCGGTTCCGGCACCCGCTGGTCAGGTCCGCGTGCTATCAGGTCGCGTCGCCGTCCGAGCGTCGCGCCGCGCATGCGGCCCTCGTCGACGTCGTCGCGGGGTCGTGGG
>JAEZKN010000143.1 GCA_023415395.1 Actinomycetes bacterium | reverse complement strand
GTGACGCGGTGGTGGGCCTCGTAGCGGTCGCGCAGGCCCTTGAGCATCTCGATCGTGTGGGCGATCGACGGCTCGGCCACCTGGATCGGCTGGAAGCGACGCTCGAGGGCGGCGTCCTTCTCGAGGTACTTGCGGTACTCGTCGAGGGTGGTCGCACCCAAGGTTTGGAGCTCGCCGCGGGCCAGCATCGGCTTGAGGATGCTGGCGGCGTCGATCGCGCCCTCGGCCGCACCGGCGCCGACGAGGGTGTGGATCTCGTCGATGAACAGCACGATGTCGCCGCGGGTGCGGATCTCCTTGAGCACCTTCTTCAGGCGCTCCTCGAAGTCACCGCGGTAGCGGCTGCCGGCCACCAGCGCCCCGAGGTCGAGGGTGTAGATCTGCTTGTCCTTGAGCGTCTCGGGCACGTTGCCCTTGACGATGTCCTGGGCCAGGCCCTCGACGATCGTCGTCTTGCCGACGCCGGGCTCGCCGATGAGGACGGGGTTGTTCTTCGTGCGCCGGGACAGGATCTGCATGACCCGCTCGATCTCCTGCTCCCGGCCGATGACCGGGTCCAGCTTGCCCTCGCGGGCGTCCTGGGTGAGGTTGCGACCGAACTGGTCGAGCACGAGCGAGGACGACGGGGCGTCGGCGCCGGCGGCGCCGGTCGCGGCCGCGGAGCCGGCGGACTCCTTGCCCTGGAAGCCCGAGAGCAGCTGGATGACCTGCTGGCGGACCCGGTTGAGGTCGGCGCCGAGCTTCTGCAGCACCTGGGCGGCGACGCCCTCCCCCTCGCGGATCAGGCCGAGCAGGATGTGCTCGGTGCCGATGTAGGAGTGGCCGAGCTGCAGCGCCTCGCGCAGGGACAGCTCGAGCACCTTCTTGGCGCGCGGGGTGAACGGGATGTGGCCGCTGGGGGCCTGCTGGCCCTGGCCGATGATCTCCTCGACCTGCGCCCGCACGGCCTCGAGCGAGATGTCGAGGCTCTCCAGCGCCTTGGCGGCGACGCCCTCGCCCTCGTGGATGAGGCCGAGCAGGATGTGCTCGGTCCCGATGTAGTTGTGGGAGAGCATGCGGGCCTCTTCCTGGGCCAGCACGACCACCCGGCGGGCTCGGTCAGTGAACCGCTCGAACATGCGCATCGCTCCTGAAGCTTTGAGTGGGGCTACGGGTACTCCAACCCCACGGACAGCCTACGCGTTCCCCCCTCAGGCCCCAGCCAGTCCGCTGAGAGCGAACATGAAGCGAGCAGCGGCGCGCGAGGCACGAGCGCGGCGCGTCAGCGAGACCAGATTGAGCAAGCCCCACGGCTGAGGGACGAAGCCGCGACGGGCGCGTCGAAATCGGCCTGAGCAGCGGCGCGCGAGGCACGAGCACGGCGCGTGGGCTCGGGCCGATTGAGCAAGGCCCACGGCTGAGGGACGAAGCCGTGACGGCCGCGTCGAAGTCCGGTGGGACGAACGAGGGCGGTGACCACTCTGGCCACCGCCCTCGTTCATGTCGCTGGGTCGCAGAGGACCGCGACCCACCTCGCGTCAGTGGGCTGCGTCGTAGGCCTCGCGGACCTCGGCGGAGACCCGGCCGCGGTCGGGGACGTCGTGGCCGTTGGCGCGCGCCCAGTCGCGGATCTCCTTGGCGCTCGGGCCGTTGGCGGCGGCGCCACTCGAGGAGGAGGACGCGCGGCGGCCGCGGCGCGGACCGGCGCCGACCTTGCGGCCGTGGCCCACGTAGGTCGCCAGGGCGTCGCGCAGGGCGGCGGCGTTCTCGTCGTTCAGGTCGATCTCGTAGGTCGTGCCGTCCAGCCCGAAGGTGACGGTCTCGGTCGCCTCACTCCCGTCGATGTCGTCGACCAGGATGATGTTGACCTTCTGGGCCATATTATTTGACCTTTCTCCAGCAGTCGGGGGAAATCAATTCATCATGCCACGCAATTGGCGTTCAGATCGAATTCACCGGTTGCGAAGAAATGCAATCTCCAGGCCGTGGAGAGTGAGCCACGGTTCGTGGTGCGTGAAACAGCGACATTCTTCGCGCACCAACCCGGCAAGATATCCGGTGGCGATCACCGCCACCTCGGCGGGGTCATCCCCGAGCTCGGCGATCATGCGGGCGACAATTCCCTCGACCTGCGCCGCGACACCGAAAAGCATTCCCGACTGCAGCGCCTCGACCGTGTTCTTGGCGATCACCGTGCGCGGCCGCAGCAATTCGACCTTGCGCAGCTGGGCGCCGCGCCGGCCCAGCGCCTCGAGCGAGATCTCGATTCCGGGCGAGATCGCGCCGCCGACGTACTGGCCTTTCGCATTCACCACGTCGAAGGTGGTGGCGGTGCCGCCGAAGTCGACCACGATGGCCGGGCCGCCGTGGGTCGAGACGGCGGCGAGCGCGTTGATGATCCGGTCGGTGCCGACCTCGCGGGGGTTGTCCATGAGGACCGGGACGCCGGTGCGGACCCCGGGCTCGACGACCAGGCTCGGCACGTCGGCGAAGTGCCGGGCCAGCATGTCGCGCCACTCGTGGAGCACCGCGGGGACCGTCGCGCAGACGGCGACGCCGTCGACCTCGTCGACCGCGGGCCCGAGCAGTCCCTGCAGCAGCACCGCCCACTCGTCGGAGGTGCGGCGCTCGTCCGTCGCGACCCGCCAGTCGGCCGTGACCTCGCCATCGGCGAGCAGGCCGAGCTGCGTGTGGCTGTTGCCGATGTCGGCGGCGAGGAGGGCCATCGCTCAGCCCTCGGAGAGGTCCAGCCCGAGGTCGAAGACCTTCACCGAGTGGGTGAGGGCTCCGACCGAGATGAAGTCGACGCCCGTCTCGGCGACCTCCCGCGCGCGCTCGAGCGTGAGCCCGCCGGACGCCTCGAGGGTCGCGCGCCCGGCCGTCAGCCGGACCGCCTCGGCCATCGTCGCTGAGTCCATGTTGTCGAGCAGGATCTCCGTGCAGCCCGCGTCGAGCAGCGCGCGCAGCTCGTCGAGGTCGGTGACCTCGACCTCGACGCGGAGGTCGGGGTACGCCGCGCGCACGGCCTCGTAGGCCGGTACGACTCCCCCGGCCGCGACGACGTGGTTGTCCTTGACCATCGCCCGGTCGCCGAGGCTGAACCGGTGGTTGACGCCGCCCCCGCAGCGCACGGCGTACTTCTGCAGGGCCCGGAAGGTCGGGAGGGTCTTGCGGGTGTCGAGCACCCGGGCGCGCGTGCCCTCGAGGGCCGCGACCCAATGGGCGGTGGCGGTCGCGACGCCCGAGAGGTGGCTGGCGTAGTTGAGCGCGGTGCGCTCGGCGGTGAGCAGCCCGCGGGTCGGCCCGGCGACCCGCATCACGACGTCGCCCGGCCGGACACGGGTGCCGTCGGGCACCCGGTCGGTCACCTCGACGCTGTCGCCCATGACCTCGTGGAAGACCAGCGCGGCGACGCCGAGGCCGGCGACCACGCCGGCCTCGCGCGCGGCGAAGACGCCCTCCCCCCGGGCGTCCGCGGCGATGGTCGCCAGGCTGGTGACGTCACCCTGCCCGGAGGCCGCGGGCAGGTCCTCGGCCAGGGCGGCACGCACCTGCGCCAGCACCGCGTGGGGGTCGAGCCCCGCGGCGCGGAGCTCCTCGTCGTACGGCGTCGGGGTGGTCACACGAGCTCCAGGGTGGTCGCGCCGTCGTGCATGACGGCGTCCAGGTGGCCGGAGAAACGCAGGTCGTCGCGCTCCGGGAAGTCCTCGCGCCAGTGGGAGCCGCGGGTCTCCTCGCGCAGCATCGCGGCGTCGGCGAGGGCCAGGCTGATCGTCAGCAGGTTCGTCGTCTCCCACGAGTGCTGGTCCACGACCTCGGCGGGCACCGCGGTCAGCTTGTCCAGCAGGCTCGCGGCCTCCGCGAGGCCGGCGGCGTTGCGCAGCACGCCGACCCGGGTGCTCATGACCTCCTGCAGGTCGCGGCGCAGCCCGCCGGGCACCAGTCCCGCGGTCCGGGTGTCGGGGGCGGGCGGCGTGAGCGGCCGGAGCTCGCCGGGCAGCACCTCGGCGATCCGGCGGGAGAAGACCAGGCCCTCGAGCAGCGAGTTGGAGGCGAGCCGGTTGGCGCCGTGCACGCCGGAGCAGGCGACCTCGCCGGTCGCGTAGAGGCCGGGCACGTTGCTGCGGCCCCACAGGTCGGTGCGGACGCCACCCGAGGCGTAGTGGCACGCGGGTGCGACCGGGATCAGGTCGGTGACCGGGTCGACGCCGTACCGCCGGCAGGTGGCGAGGATCGTCGGGAACCGCCGCTCCCAGAACCTCGACACGGCGGCTCGTTCCTCCTCGCCTGCTCGATCACCGACGCGGCTGGCCGCGCTCGCCTCGAGACCGAGGTGGCGGGCGTCGAGCCACATGTGCGGCTGCCCGGTCTCGATCATCCGGCGCATGATCGCCTTGGCGACCACGTCGCGCGGCGCGAGGTCGGCGAGCTCGTGCTCGCCCTCCATGAAGCGGCGGCCGTCGGAGTCGACGAGGAAGGCGCCCTCGCCGCGGACCGCCTCGGAGATCAGCGGCTGCTGGCCCGTGGACTCGGGGCCGAGGTACATCACCGTCGGGTGGAACTGCACGAACTCCAGGTCGCGCAGCACCGCGCCCGCGCGCAGGGCGACCGCCATGCCGTCGCCGGTGGAGACGGTCGGGTTCGTGGTCTGGGAGAACACCTGCCCGAGGCCGCCGCTGGCGAGGACGACCGCGCGGCAGTGGACCGCGCCGACGCCGTCGCGCTGGCCCTCGCCCATGACGTGCAGGGTCACGCCGGCCACGCCGCCGTCCTCGGCGAGCAGCAGGTCGACCGCCAGGGCGTGCTGGACGACCTCGATCTCCGGCGCCTGCTGGATCGCGGCGATCAGCGCGCGCTGGATCTCGGCGCCGGTCGCGTCGCCGCCGGCGTGCGCGATCCGGTCGCGGTGGTGACCGCCCTCGCGGGTCAGCGAGAGCTCGCCGTCGTGGTCGTGGTCGAAGTTGGTGCCGAGGGCGATCAGCTCGCGCACGGCCTCCGGCCCCTCGGTCACCAGCACCTCGACCGCCGCGCGGTCGCACGCACCGGCGCCGGCGACGAGCGTGTCCTCGAGGTGCTCCTCGGGGGTGTCCTCGGGCCCGAGCGCGGCGGCGATGCCGCCCTGCGCCCACTGGGTCGAGCCGGCGGCGAGCACGTCCTTGGTGACGACCAGGACCTTGCCGACCCGGCCGCGCAGCCGCAGCGCGGCGGTGAGCCCGGCGATGCCGGAGCCGATCACGACCACGTCGGCCGTGGTGGTCCACCCCGGGTCGGGCGCGACCAGGCGACCGGGGACGCGACGGACCGGGGCGGTGGGCACTGGCGAAATCTAGCGCTGGTCGCCGCGGACCAGGCCGGAGCCCTCGACCGCCTCGGCCGGGTCGAGCCCGGTGGCCAGGATCTTGTTCTCGGCGTCGACGAACACCACGTGCGGGCGGAGGTTCCGCGCCTGCTCGGTCTCCATCTGCCCGTAGCCGATCAGGATCACCAGGTCGCCGGGGTGCACGAGGTGCGCCGCCGCGCCGTTGATGCCGATCACGCCGGACCCGCGCTCGCCCGCGATCGTGTAGGTCTCGAGCCGCGCGCCGTTGGTGATGTCGACGATGTGCACGAGCTCGCCGGGCAGCAGGTCGGCGGCGTCGAGCAGGTCCTCGTCGACGGTCACCGACCCGACGTAGTGCAGGTCGGCCTGGGTGACCGTGGCGCGGTGGATCTTGCTCTTCATCATCGTGCGGAGCATCAGGGTCTCCCCTCGGAGGGCGAGCTGAGGACGAGCGGCAAGTTGTCGATCAGGCGGGTCGTGCCGACGCGTGCCGCGACGAGGACCCGCGCCGGCGTCCCGGGAGGTACGTCGGACGGCAGCTCGCCCAGGTCGGGGTCGGTGAGCACCAGGTAGTCGAGGTCGACCCCCTGGGCCGCCCGCAGCTCGGCCCGCGCGGCGGCGAGGGCACCCTCCACGCCGTACTGCGCGTTGTCCTGGGCCGCCCGGAGCACCCGGTGGAGCGCGGCGGCGCTCTCGCGCTGGTCCTCGTCGAGGTAGCGGTTGCGGCTGGACAGGGCCAGGCCGTCGGCCTCGCGGATGGTCTCCGCGCCCACGATCTCGACGCCCATGTTCAGGTCGAGCACCATCCGCCGGATCAGTGCGAGCTGCTGGTAGTCCTTCTGGCCGAAGACCGCGACGTCGGGACGCACCAGGCCGAACAGCTTGGCGACGACGGTCAGGACGCCCCGGAAGTGGCCGGGCCGGACCTTGCCCTCCAGCACCTCGGCGAGCGGGCCGGGGCTGACGGTCACCTGCGGCTCGCCGCCCGGGTAGACCTCCTCGACACCCGGCGCGAAGACGACGTCGACGCCCTCCCGCGCGCAGACCTCGAGGTCGGCCTCGAGCGTGCGGGGGTAGCGGTCCAGGTCCTCGCCGGGCCCGAACTGCAGGGGGTTCACGAAGATCGAGACGACCACGGGGCCGCGGCCGACACGCTCGCGGGCCACGCGCACGAGGCTGGCGTGACCCTCGTGGAGAGCGCCCATGGTCGGCACGAAGCCGACGGGTCCGTCGTGCTGCGCGAGCAGGCCGGCGAGCTCCTCGCGGGTGGTGGCGAGGACGGGAGGAGAGGTCATCGGCGGCGGGCGGCCTGGAGCTGGGCGGCGCGCTCGGCGCCGTCGATCACCCGGCGGATCGCGTTGGCCCGGATCGGCAGCACGCGGCCGTCGGTGACCACGCGGTCGAGGGTGTCGCGGGCCAGGGCGACGTACGACGGCATCGTGTGCGGCGCGTTGGCGGTGATGTCGGCGAGGTGCGCTCGCACGGTGTTGACGTCGCCGCGGACGATCGGGCCGGTGAGCGCCGCGTCGCCGTTCTCCAGCGCGTTGTCGAGGGCGGCGCTGAGCAGCGGGCGCAGGGTGCCGGCGGGGTCGTCGGCGCCGGCGGCGGCCAGGATCTCCATCGCCTGGGTCACCAGCGTGACCAGGTGGTTGGCGCCGTGGGCGAGGCCGGAGTGGTAGAGCGTGCGCATCTGCTCGGGCACCCACATCGGGCGGCCGCCGAGGTCGGCGACCAGGCCCTCGGCGAAGGCGCGCTCCTCGTCCCCGGCGGTGAGGCCGAAGACGCAGCCCGCCAGGCGCTCGAGGTCGAGCGCGGTGCCGGTGAAGGTCATCGCGGGGTGCATGGCGACCACGCGCGCACCGACCCGGCGGGCCGGCTCGAGGACGGCCAGCCCGTGGCGGCCGGAGGTGTGCACGACGTGCTGCCCCGGGCGGATCGCGCCGCTGTCGCTGAGCACCGTCACGACGTTCTCGAGCATGTCATCGGGCACGGTCAGCAGGAGCAGGTCGCAGGCGCGCGCGACGTCGGACGGCTTGCCGTGCCGGGCGCCCGGGATGAGGTCGGCGATGCGCGAGCGCGAGGCGTCGGACTCGCCGGCGGCGGCGACCACGTGGTGGCCCGCGGCCTCGAGGGCGGCGGCCAGGACGGCGCCGACGCGTCCTGCGCCGACGACGCCGATGGTGATGCCAGCGCGGAGCGTCATGAGTGCCGAACCTTTCGTTCCAGTCCCTCCGACCACCCCTCTCCGCGGTGGCGGTTCGGGGCCGGTGTGGGTACCGGACGGTGTGCTCGTCGTGTGTGGTCGCCGGGAGGGTGCCCCGGCGCGGTCCAAGGTACGCCCCGGTCTGGACCGAGGTAAGGGACGCGCCACGTGACGTACCCGACACCGTCCCCGCGACTCGGCGCGTCTTGCCCGCCGCAGAGGGCCGAGTCGGCGCGTCTTGCCCGCGCGCCGGTGGACAGAGCGGGCAAGTTGCGCCGAGTCGGCGTCAGCCGACGGCGAGGGGGCGCGGGGCCCGGGGCAACCAGTCGTGGGTGACGTGGTCGACGATGTGGACGCCCTCGGGGGCGGTGATCTCGTGGACGCCGGGCAGCACCGTGCCCGCACGCAGCGCGTGGAAGACCTCCCACTCGCGGCGCTTGCGGCGGTTGCGCCACGACGTCGCGAACGACGCGGGGTCGGTCCAGTGCGCGAACTCGTCGCCGTGGAGGTACTTCAGCTCCACGCACAGGCCCTGCGGGAGCGCGATCGAGCGCACGCCGACGGGCGTCGTGCGGATCTCCCACTCGAAGGCCTTGGTGTAGACGAAGTCCGGACCGATCGGGAAGCCCCACTCCTCGGCGTTGCGCCAGCCCAGGTCGAGGTAGCCCTTCGACTCGCTCTCGAGGTAGAGCCCGTGCCGGGGCACCCGCACGATCGACTGGACGTCGCCGACCTGCCAGCTCATGTCGGCCAGCGAGACCTCGCCCTCGGTGGTGAGGACCATGTCGCCGTCCCACTTCCACGAGTAGCGGGTGCCGACCTGCGCGAAGCACCAGTTGTAGAAGTACGACAGCGAGTGGACCGAGAGCTCGTGCTGGGCCAGGTGCTCGGCACCGGCACGCGCGACCTCGAAGGGGTACGACGTGACGCTCAGCGCGTCGGCGTGACCGGCTCGCGCGGCGACCTCACGGGCCACGTCGGGCGTGCCGTCGTCGGAGCCGTTGTCCACGACCAGCACCGCGTCGCAGGCGCGGAGCAGCGGCGGGAGGACGAAGGGCAGCGACGGTGCCTCGTTCTTCACCCGCAGCACCGCGGTGGCGCCGGGGCGCAGCCCGCCCGGGCGCAGCCAGGGCCAGGTGATGTCGAAGTCGGTGTGGCCCTCGAGGTTGCGCAGGCCGGTGGCACCGAGGTGCGCGGTCATCGCGACCGGCCGAGCATCTTCCGCAGGCCGCGGCGGACCGGCGCGGGCACGGCGGCCCGGAGGCCGTGCGGGATGCGGTCGGCCCGGGTC
>JAEZKN010000094.1 GCA_023415395.1 Actinomycetes bacterium | reverse complement strand
CACCGGAGACGGTGTACGCCCCGATCACCGCCGGGTGGCGCCGGGTGGCCGCGGCGATCTGGGCCGGCGTGGTCCGCCCCGTGCAGAAGAGTTCGACGAACGCCTCGGTCCGCCCGCCCACCGCGGCCGGGTCGATGACGGCCGTGAAGCCCTTGATGTCGCCGGCCGCGCGGAGCCGGTCGACGCGGCGCTTCACGGCTGGCGCGGAGAGGGAGACCGCCTGCCCGATCTCGGCGAAGGAGGCCCGGGCGTCGGCGGTCAGGGCCGCAATGATCGCGTGGTCTGTGGAGTCCAGGAGCAACGAATCGCCTCTCGTACGCAATGTCAGCGACTGTTTCAGTGCAGCCAGGCTACCTAGGTTTGTGGACCATGAAGCAGTACCTGATGTGCCCGCCGGACCACTTCGCGGTGGAGTACATGATCAATCCGTGGATGGACCCGGAGACCCCGGTCGATCGCGCGCTGGCCCGCCGACAGTGGGACGACCTGCGGGACACCCTGGTCGGGCTCGGCCACACCGTGCACACGCTGGCGCCGGTCGCCGGGCTGCCGGACATGGTGTACGCGGCCAACGGCGCGTTCTCCGTCGACGGGGTGGTCTACGGCGCCCGCTTCCGGTACCCGCAGCGCGCCGCCGAGGCGCAGGTGCATCGCGCCGTGTACGAGGCCGACCCGGCGAGCTGGAAGTTCGTCGCCCCGGAGCAGGTCAACGAGGGGGAGGGCGACTTCGCGTTCGTGCCCGGGGCCGAGGGCGGACTGATCCTGGCCGGCTACGGTTTCCGGACCTCGCCGGACGCGCACGCCGAGGCCCAGGAGGCGCTCGGCCGACCGGTGGTCTCGCTGCGACTGGTCGCCCCGCGCCAGGTTGCCGGCGCCGAACGCCACGAGCTCGGGGACGACCTCGAGCCCGAGCACGTGGCCGTCGGGACCGGTGAGGTGGGCGAGCAGGGCGGTGGTCCACCCCGAGCCGGACCCGACGTCGAGCACCCGGTCACCGGCGTGGACGTCGAGCAGCCGCAGCATGTTCGCGACTGTGCGGGGCTGGGAGCAGGTCTGCCCGTGGCCGATGTCGATCGGGCCGTCGTACGCCGCGCGGTGCCGCCGGTCCGGCGGCAGGAACCACTCGCGCGGCACCGCCGCGAACGCCGCGTCGACCCGGTCGGTCGCCATCTCCCGAGTCAAGCACGCAAAACGCTGACGTGGAGGCGCCCCGGGGGGAGACACTTCGTCGGTGATCAAGCTTCAGCTGCTTCTCGGGGTCGTCACCTTCGCGCTCTGGGTCTTCTGCCTGGTCGACGCGATCGGCGCCCAGCCCGCGCGGGTCCGCCACCTGCCCAAGGTCGCGTGGATCCTGCTGATCCTCTTCTTCCCGCTCGTCGGGTCGATCGCCTGGCTGGTGGCCGGCCGCCCCGACGGCGGAGCACCTCGCCGCTCGGCCCACGAGCGGGAGGTGCCCGGCTACCCCGAGTACGAGCGCCCGGGCCGCGCGGCCGCCAGCGACCCCGCCAAGGACGACGAGTTCCTCCGCCAGGTCCGCGAGCGCGCCGAGGCGCAGCGCCGGGCCTACGCGGAGAGGAAGCGGCGCGAGCGGGAGCAGGAGCCCGAGTAGGGGCTCACGTCCCCGACCGCCCGAAGTCGAAGAGGGCGATCGGGTCGCCGCTCGGCTCGGGCGACCCGCCGGCGGGCTCCACCGTGATGCCCACCGCGGTGGCGGTGGTGGCGTCGCCCTCGAGGACGTAGGTCAGGTCGGGCTGGACCGGCATCACCCCGGCCGAGACCATGCCGTCGCCGGGCTGGTCGTACCAGAGCTGGAAGACCTTCCCCGCCGGCGGCGCGGCCATGTCACGGGTGACGATGACGGACCGGCCGAGCTCGTCGGAGTGGGTCACGGTCGCGCTGGACCCGTCCTTGAACTCCAGGGTGGTCCGCCGCGCGTCGGGCGCCTGGAGCACCTGCTGGGCCAGCGGCTTCTCGACCTGGCTGGAGTCCTCCCACGGCTGCTGCGCCACCACGATGCCGCCACCGACGAGCACGGCCGCCGCCGCGGCGGCGACCAGCAGGCGGGGGAGCCGGCGGGTGCGCCGGGCCGCCGGGCCCGCCTGCTCGGAGGCCGTGGTCTCGGGGGGCAGGGGACGCACGGTCCGGATGCTGTCGAGCACTTGGGAGCGCAGCGCGGCCGGCGGCGTGGTCGTGGTGGTCTCGGCGATCATCGCCGCGGCCTCCCGGAGGCTGGCGACCTCGGCCTGGCACTCGGCGCAGTCGGCCAGGTGACGCTCGAACGCGGTGCGCTCGAGGTCGTCGAGCGCGTCGACGGCGTACGCGCCGGAGAGAGCGTGGATCTCGGTCATGAGCTCACCCCCAGAGCGTCGCGCAGGCGGATCAGCCCGTCTCGGATGCGTGTCTTGGCGGTGCCGACCGGCAGGTCGAGCATGGTCGCCACCTCCGTGTGTGTATATCCCCCGAGGAAGGCCAGCGCCACTGCCTCGCGCTGGACGGCCGTCAGGGTGGTCAGCGCGCCGCGGACGCGGTGCGCCTCGATCGAGGCCTGGGCGGCCTCGGCGGTCTCGTCGTGCGCGACCGGCTGGTTCTGCTGCTCGTAGGACACGTCGCGCCGGCTGGCCGACTCCGCCGAGCGGACCCGGTCGACGGCCTTGCGGTGGGTGATCGTCAGCATCCAGGCGAGCGGGCTGCCCCGGTCGGGGTCGAAGCGCGACGCGGTGCGCCAGATCTCCAAGAAGGCCTCCTGGGTCACCTCCTCGGCCTGGGCCGGGTCGCGCACCACCCGGAGCGCGAGCCCGTGGACCCGCGAGGCCGTGGCGTCGTAGAGCCGCGCGAACGCCGCCTCGTCGCCGCGGCTCGAGAGCCGGAGCAGGTCGACCAGGTCAGGGCCGGACGCCCCGTCCTCGGGGGACGGGGCGCCGGCGCCGACGGGCCTCAGGTGTTCCACGTGTCCATCCTCGCGGATCGTCGACCGAGGTCGGTCAGGGCATCAGGACCGTGTCGATGACGTAGACCTTGGCGTTCGCGGTCTCCACGTTGCCGCAGACCACGGCGGCGTCGCCGTTGACCGTGAAGTCCTCGCCCGACCCGGCGACCTCGAGGTCGGTGCCCTCGAGCGTCTTGTGGGTGCCGGCCAGGTCCTCGGGGTCCAGCTCGCCCGGGACGACGTGGTAGGTCAGGATCTTGGTGAGCGTCGCCTTGTCCGCGAGGACCGCCTTGAGGTCCTTCGGCGGGATCTTCGCGAAGGCGTCGTCGGTCGGGGCGAACACCGTGATGTCCTCGGCCGAGTTCAGCGTGTCCACGAGGCCGGCCTGCTTCACGGCCGCGGTCAGCGTCTTGAGCAGCGGGTTCGTGCTGGCCGCGGTGGCGACCGGCTCCTCCGACATCGCCGCTGCGGAGCCGGGCCCGCTGCTGGGGATGGCCGAGCACCCGGCGCCGAAGGGCATGTCGTCCATGTCGCCCGACGCGCTCATGCTGTCGGAGGGCGACTCGCTCATCGGCGACTCGCTGGTCGCGGAGGAGGAGGCGTCCGAGGCGGTGTCGTCGGAGCCGGAGTCGTCGCTGCAGGCGGCCAGGCCGAAGGTGGCGACGAGCGCCAGGGCGGCGATGCCGCTGGAACGGCGGAGAGAGCGCTTCATGATCGTGCCTTCCGTTGAGGTCGGTGTCGTGAGGTGTTCGGCGCGGTCGCCGGATCGGATTGGTCCGCGCTCAGGCGACGTTGACGACGATCTGCTGCAGCCCGCTGGACCCGGCCGGGAACGGCGTCGCCCGGACGGCGGTCTGGGCCTCGCCCCGGCCGTCGATCGCGCGGACGGTGAGCGTGTGCTGGCCGCTCTCGGCGGTCCACGGGAGGTACCACTGCCGCCAGTAGTCGGCGCCGGCCGACGGTCCGAGCCGCGCCTCCTGCCACGGGCCGCCGTCGACGCGCACCTCCACCTTCGCGACGCCACCCCGGTGCTGGGCCCAGGCGACGCCGCCGACCACGGTGCGCCCGGGCTCGACGGTCGCGAGCGGCTTCGGGGTGTCGATGCGGCTGGCGACCTTGATGGGGGCGTCGGTGGCCCAGCCGCGCTCGGTCCAGTAGGCGTCCTGCTCGGCGTAGGTCGTCAGCGTCATCCGGGTGATCCACTTGCACGCGCTGACGAAGCCGTAGAGGCCCGGCACGACCATCCGGGCCGGGAAGCCGTGCTCGCGGGTGAGCGAGCTGCCGTTCATGCCGACCGCGATCATCGCGTCGCGCCCGTCGGTCGCGAGGTCGAGCGGGGTGCTGATGGTCATGCCGTCGACGTCGGTGCTGAGGATCTGGTCGGCGCTCGTGCCGTCGATGCCGGCGCGGTCGAGCAGGTCGGTGAGGCGGACGCCCACCCAGCGCGCCGCTCCGACGTAGCGCCCACCGACCTCGTTGGAGACGCAGGTGAGGGTGATGTCGCGCTCGATGAGCTCCATCGCCAGCAGGTCGTCGAAGCTGAACGTGACCTCCTGACGCACGTCGCCGTCGATGGTCAGCGACCAGTCGTCGGCGTCGACCAGCGGCAGCGTCAGCCGGGTGTCGACGCGGTAGAAGTCGTCGGTCGGCGTGCGGAACGCGGTGATGCCCGGCACCCGGTCCTCCAGCCCCGCCGGGAACGGTCCCGCCGGGTCGGCGGCGGCCGGGAGGTCCACCGCGGTGAGCCCGGTGCGGGCGGAGGCTGTCTCTTACACATCT
>JAEZKN010000067.1 GCA_023415395.1 Actinomycetes bacterium | reverse complement strand
CGAGGCGCGTCGGGTCGCCGGCCAGCACCTCGGGCACGTCCGGGTGGCAGGACACCATCAGCTCGAGCCCCTTGGCGCGCGCGGCCTCGGCCAGCACGCTCGCGACCTGCTCTAAGACCGGCCGCACCTCGAAGTCGAGCTGCTCGGCGAGGATCAGCCGGTTGTGGTCGTTGTCGTCGACGACCAGCACGCGGCGGCCGGCCAGCCAGCTGCGGGCGTACTCGTCGTCCGCGTCCACGCTCGGCCCGGACGGCGCCCCGAGCCGCGCGGTGAACCAGAAGACGCTGCCGCCGCCGGGGTTCGGCTCGAGGCCGATCTCGCCGCCGAGCGCCTCGACGATCTCCTTGGAGATGGCCAGCCCCAGGCCGGTGCCGCCGAACCGGCGGGTGGTCGAGGCGTCGGCCTGGGTGAACGCCTCGAACAACGTGTCCACGTCGACCTCAGGCACGCCGACGCCGGTGTCCGCCACCGTCACCCGCAGCACGGTGCCGCCGTCCGCGACCAACGGGTCCGCCTCCGCGGTCGCGCGCACGACGACCTGGCCGGTCGCGGTGAACTTCACCGCGTTCGACCCCAGGTTGGTGAGGACCTGCGCGAGGCGCGTCGGGTCGCCGGCCAGCACCTCGGGCACGTCCGGGTGGCAGGACACCATCAGCTCGAGCCCCTTGGCGCGCGCGGCCTCGGCCAGCACGCTCGCGACCTGCTCGAAGACCGGCCGCACCTCGAAGTCGAGCTGCTCGAGCTCGAGCTTCCCGGCCTCGATCTTGGAGAAGTCGAGGACGTCGTTGATGACGCTCAGCAGCGCACGGCTCGCGACCTGCACCCCCGAGGCGAGCCGCTGCTGGTCGGGGTCCAGGTCGGAGCGCAGCAGCAGGTCGTTGAGGCCGATCACGCCGTTGAGCGGGGTGCGGATCTCGTGGCTCATCGTCGCGAGGAACTCCGACTTCTGCCGCGACGCCGCCAGCGCCCCGTCGCGCGCGTCGGCGAGCTCGCGCTGCACCCGCTCCCGCTCGGCCACGCGGCCCAGCTGCACCGCGACCTGCTCGACCATCGACTCGATCATCTCGAAGCGGTAGAGCGGTGGCGCGGACGTGATCGTCACGACGGCGACCACCTCGTCGGCGTACTCGACGGTGAAGGCGATCGTCAGCCGGCGCTCGTCCCACACCGCCCGGCGCTCGTGGAACGCCCGCTCCGCGAGCGCGAGCTCCGCCGCCGTCACGTCCGGGGTGGCGAGGTCGTCGAGGCGGTCCTGCTCGGTGATGTAGAGCGCCTCGAGCCCGGTGCGGTCCTCCTGGGGCAGGAACGCACGGCCGCGCTCCCAGTCGTCGTGCAGCAGCACCAGGTAGCGGGCCTGGGCGAGCACCTCGACCAGCGTCGCGGCCTCGTTCGCGGCGCTGGCGACCGCCTGCATGAGCGTGTTCTGCCGGACCTGGTCCTCGAGCGCGATCTCGGCGAGCTTGGTCTCAGTGACGTCCTGGTGGGTGCCGTACATGTGGGTGACCCGCCCGTGCTCGTCCGCGTGGGCGACCCCACGTCCGCGCGTCCACATCCAGGTCCCGTCCGCGCGCATCACCCGGGCCACGAACACGAAGCTGCCGCCCGTCTCCAGCGCCCCGCGGACGGCCGAGTCGACCGCCTGACGGTCGTCGTCGTGCACGGAGAGGAGGAACTCGTCGAAGGAGCCGGCGTCCAGGCCCGGCGGCATCCGGAAGAGCTCGCGCAGCTCGTCCGAGGCCCGGATCCGGTCGGCGCCGAGGTCCCACTCCCAGGAGCCGATCCGCGCGATCCGCTGCGCCTCGGCCAGCCGGGCCTGGTCGACGCTGAGCTCGGTGACGGCCTGCCGGCGCTCGGTGTAGTCCGACATGCGGTGGAGGACCCCGACGACCTCGCCCGCGGGCCCGTGCAGCAGCGCCTCGCTCAGGATCACCCAGATCGCGGTGCCGTCGCGGCGCACGAACATGCTCTCGACCTCGCCCGCGTTGACCCGGCCCGCCCGCAGCAGGCGCAGGTGCTCGGCGAACTGGACCCGGCCGGGCCCGTCGAGGGTGTCGAAGACCGTGAGGTCGGCCAGGTCCTCCGCGCCGGCGCCCAGGAGCGCACGGAGCGCCGGGTTCACGTAGCGGACCCGTCCCTCGAGGTCGAAGACCCAGATGGCGTCCGGGGACGACTCGACGATGTCCCGGTACAGCGTCGCCAGCTCCATCCGACCTCCCGCCGACAACGATAGGGGGCCCGCGCCGCGAGCCGCTCAGCTCTCCGCGGAGATGAGGAACGCCCCGTCGGTGCCCTCGAGGGTGAGCGTCACCTGGTCCCGCACCTGGGAGCCGTCGCCTCGTCGGTACTCCACCTCGTAGCTGATCCGCCCGCTCTCCGGGTCGGCGTCGGCGGAGAGGAGGTCGGCGGAGGTGAACTGCCGCCAGAACTTCTGGTACTGCCCGAAGCCGCCGCTGGCGGCCTGGAAGTCGGGCGTGAGCATCTGCCACGACGCCTTCTGGTCCGAGGTGACCGTGGCGAGGTAGTCCTCCACGAAGCCCTCCATCCCGTCGGCGGTCACCTCCTCCGGAGCCTCCGACGTCGGCGAGGGGTCCGGAGGCGGGCTCGTGCGGGTCGGTGCGGGGTCGGCCTCCGGGCTCTCGTCGCCGCTGCCCGACCCCAGCGACCAGGCGAGGATCGCCAGCACCGCGATCGCGACCAGCGCCAGCGCGATCGCCACCGGACGGCCCTTCGAGCGGTGCGGCGGGACGG
>JAEZKN010000048.1 GCA_023415395.1 Actinomycetes bacterium | reverse complement strand
GTGGAACCGGCCGGGCCCTCGCGAGCGGAGCTCAGAAGTGGGTCAGACCCGCTTCGTCAGTTGACGACACCGGAGACGGCGTCGATCTGGGTGTACTTGTTGCCCTTGTACTCCTGGATGCCGATCGTGCCCGACGCCGGCGAGCCGGTGTCGTTCATGTCGGTCGGACCGGAGGCACCCTCGTAGTCGATGTCCTCGCCGTCCTCGAGCAGCGTCTTGCACTCCTCGAACGTCGAGCACTGGGTGCCCTCGCGGGTGACGTCGATGATGTGGGCACCGATCGCCTCGCCCGAGTCGTCACCGGCCGCGATCGCCGCCAGGGCGATGATCATGACGGCGTCGTAGGACTGGGCGCTGTAGCTGAAGTCCTTCAGCTTGGGGTCGACCTCGAGCAGGCGCTCGTTGAACGCCTCGTCGATCTCGGCCGGGACCGGGACGGTGCCCTTGACGCCGGTGAGGTCGAAGGACTCGTCGGAGTAGTCGGCCAGGTTGCCGTCCACGAAGTAGAGCTGCACGTCCTCCGGGCCGACGCCCTTGGCGATCAGCTGCGGGATGATCTTCGTGGTCTCCTCGAAGGCGATCAGGACGATCGCGTCCGGCTTGGAGGCCGCGACCTGGTTCACCTCGGCGGTGTAGTTCTGCGCGTCGGCGGAGTAGAGCACGAAGTCGGCGACGGTCGCGCCCTTCTCCTCCAGCGTGGCCTTGACCTGGTCGGCGAGGCCCTCGCCGTAGAAGTCCTGGCGGGCCATGATGGCGACGTTGCTGAAGCCGTCCTCGACCGCGAGGTTGCCCAGCACCTGGCCCTGGAGACGGTCCGAGGGAGCGGTGCGGAAGTACAGGCCGTTGTCGTCGTAGGTGTCGAAGCCGGCCGCGGTGTTGGCCGGGGAGAACTGGACGACGCCCGCGCCGGTGATCTTGTCGATCACGCTGACCGAGACGCCCGACGCGGCGGCACCGATGATGGCGTCGACCTTGTCGTTGAAGAGCTTGTCCACCTCGGAGCCCGCGATGTCCGGCGTACCGTCACCCGAGTCCGCGTCGAACTCCTCGACCGGCTTCCCCAGGACGCCGCCGGCGTCGTTGATCTCCTGGATGGCCAGGTCGACGCCCGCGAACTCCGGGGGGCCGAGGAAGGCGAGGTCACCGGTCTGCGGGAGCAGCGAGCCGATGCGCAGGACACCGTCGCCCTTGGTGGCGGCCTTCGTCTCGGACGCCGAGGGGCTGTCCGAGGCGTCGGGCTCGTCGTCGCTGTCCCCGCCGCAGGCGGAGAGGACGAGCGCGCTCGCGGCAAGCACGATGGCTGCGCGGCGGGCACGGGTAGAGCGGATCATGAGACCTCCGTGAGGGGTACACCTCCGTGCCTGGTGCACGGAGCATCGACGATCGATGCGTGCAAACTAGCGTGACCCGGGACACGTGGACCGGATTACCGCTGATTGTGACCGGTCGTTGCCAATTCGTGATCTGGCCGTCCCGGATCGCCCGATTATCGGGCGGTGCGTTCAGCTGCCGGCGATGCCGGGGCCGTGCTCGATGACCCCGTCGGCCACCTGCCGCATCGAGAGCCGCAGGTCCATCGCGGTCTTCTGGATCCACCGGAAGGCGTCGGGCTCGGAGAGGCTCAGCTCGCGCTGCAGGACGCCCTTGGCCCGGTCGACGGACTTGCGGGTCTCGAGCCGCTCGGTGAGGTCGGCGACCTCGGCCTCGAGCAGGGCGAGCTCGGCGAAGCGGCTCACGGCCATCTCGATCGCCGGCACCAGGTCGGACTGCGAGAACGGCTTGACCAGGTAGGCCATCGCCCCGGCGTCGCGGGCGCGCTCGACGAGGTCGCGCTGGGAGAACGCGGTGAGGATGACGACCGGAGCGATCCGCTGCCCGGCGATCCGCTCGGCGGCGGCGATGCCGTCCAGGACGGGCATCTTGACGTCGAGGATCACCAGGTCGGGCCGCAGCTCCTCGGCCATGGTGACAGCAGCGGCGCCGTCACCGGCCTGGCCGACGACCTCGTAGCCCTCCTCGGCGAGCATCTCGGCGAGGTCCATCCGGATGAGCACCTCGTCCTCGGCGATGACGACGCGACGGGTCGACCCGGGGTTCGAGGGCTGGCTCACGGGCAGAAGGTTATCCGGCCCCCACGCTCCGCACGATCTCGGGCCGCACGCCGGTGAGGAAGATCTCGACGTCCTCGCGCTCGATCCGTCGCCGGCTCAGCTCGGTCGCCGCGCTGCGTGCGTTGGCGAGCGCCACGGCCTGGCTGGCACTGGCCCACTCCCACGGCTTCCACATGACGACCTCCCCAGCTCCCGAGACCCACGATCCGCTCGAAACACTACTGGGTCACTCGACTTTGGTCGAGGGGGTTCTCGGTTAAGGTTCTGGCGCCGACGGCCCCGGTAGCCCAACGGCAGAGGCGATGGTCTCAAACACCATTCAGTGTGGGTTCGAATCCCACCCGGGGCACCCTGTGATGTCTCAGGACGTCTCGAAGTTCCAGTCGTCGCGTCTGCGGACGATCGCCCGTCGTTCCGGTTCCGGGGTCGTCGTCAGCGCGGCGGGCGCTGGTAGGCCGGTGCCACCCGGTTGATCGCGTCGCCCATGCGGTGGATGCGCAGCGCGTTCGTCGAGCCGGGGATGCCCGGAGGGGCGCCGGCGATGATCACGACCAGGTCGCCCTCGCGCACCCGCCCGATCCGCAGCAGCTGCTCGTCGACCTGGCGCACCATCTCGTCGGTGTGCTCGACGGTGGCGGTCAGGAACGTCTCGACGCCCCAGCTGAGCGCGAGCTGCGAGCGCACCTGCGCGACGGGGGTGAAGGCGAGGACGGGGATCGGTCCACGCAGGCGCGACATCCGCTTCGCGGAGTCACCGGACTGGGTGAACGCGACGACGTACTTGGCGCCGACCCGCTCCGCGACCTCGGCGGCCGCCTTGGCGATCACGCCGCCCTTGGTGTGCGGGTCCCACTCGATCTCGGCGAAGGTCCGCGACTCGTCGTTGAGCGCGTGCTGCTCGGTGGCGGCGATGATCCGGGCCATCGTCTCGACGGTGTGGACCGGGTACTCCCCCACGCTGGTCTCGCCGGACAGCATCACCGCGTCGGCGCCGTCGAGCACCGCGTTGGCGACGTCGGAGGCCTCGGCGCGGGTGGGCGCCGGGTTGGTGATCATCGACTCCAGCATCTGCGTCGCGACGATCACGGGCTTGGCGTTGAGGCGGGCCTTCTCGACGATCCGCTTCTGCAGGAACGGCACGTCCTCGAGCGGACACTCCACGCCCAGGTCGCCGCGGGCGACCATGAAGCCGTCGAAGGACGCGATGATCTCGTCGAGGTTGTCGATGGCCTGCGGCTTCTCGATCTTGGCGATGACGGGCACGTGCACGCCGACCTCGTCCATGATCCGCCGGACGTCCTCGACGTCCTTGGCGTCCCGGACGAAGCTCAGCGCGATGAAGTCGACCGAGAGGCTCAGGGCGAACCGCAGGTCGGCCTCGTCCTTGTCCGAGAGCGCCGGCACCGACACCGCGACACCGGGCAGGTTGATGCCCTTGTGGTTGCTGACCTTGCCCCCGACCAGCACCTCGGTGACCACGTCGGTGTCCTCGACCGAGGTGACGCGGAGCCGGATCTTGCCGTCGTCGATGAGCAGCGGGTCGCCGGTCTTCACGTCACCGGGGAGGCCCTTGTACGTCGTGCCGCAGATCTGGTCGTCGCCGGGCACGTCGCGGGTGGTGATGGTCCACTCCTGGCCGCGCCGCAGCTGCACCGGACCATCGGCGAAGGTCTCCAGCCTGATCTTGGGCCCCTGGAGGTCGGCGAAGATGCCGACGCCGTGGCCGCTGGCGTCCGAGGCCTCGCGCACGAGGCGGTAGGCCTCGGCGTGGTCCTCGTGGCTGCCGTGGCTCATGTTCAGCCGGGCGACGTCCATCCCGGCGTACACGAGCTCGCGGATACGCCGCGGTGAGGACGTGGCCGGGCCGAGGGTGCAGACGATCTTGGCTCTACGCACGTGCTTCACCCTACCGTGACTTTGATCTTTCAAAGACCTAACCCCGGCCCGGCCACCTGAGCTCACACGACCAGGGGTCGCTCCGTCGGGGGGATCGGCGCCGGCAGCGTGGTCGACCCGGTGAGGTAGCGGTCCACCGCGGCAGCGGCGGCCCTCCCCTCCGCGATCGCCCACACGATCAGCGACTGACCGCGACCGGCGTCACCGGCCACGAAGACCCCGTCGACCGAGGACATGTAGGACGCGTCGCGCGCGACGTTGCCGCGCTCGTCGAGGTCCACGCCGAGCTGCTCGACGAGGCCCTCCTTCTCCGGGCCGGTGAAGCCCATCGCCAGCAGGACCAGCTCGGCCGGGATCTCCCGCGCGCTGCCCTCGACCTCGGTGAACTTCCCGTCCTGCAGGACCACGTCGACCAGCCGCAGCGCACGGACGTTGCCGTGCTCGTCGGCCAGGAACTCCTGGGTCGAGACGCCGTAGACCCGCTCGCCGCCCTCCTCGTGGGCCGAGGAGACGCGGAAGACCATCGGGTACGTCGGCCACGGCTGACCCGCGGGGCGCGCCTGCGGCGGCTCCGGCATGATCTCCAGCTGCGTGATCGACGCGGCCCCCTGGCGGATGGACGTGCCGAGGCAGTCGGCGCCGGTGTCGCCGCCGCCGATGATGACGACGTGCTTGCCGGTGGCCGTGATCTGGTCCGAGCCGTCGAGCGTCGCCGGCTCGCCGAGCGCGACCCGGTTGGCCTGGGGCAGGAACTCCATCGCCTGGTGGATGCCGCCGAGCTCGCGCCCGGTGGCCGGCAGGTCACGGGCGGCGGTCGCGCCCATCGCGAGCACCACGGCGTCGTACCGCTCCGTGAGCTGGTCGCCGGTGAGCTCGGCGCCGACGTCCACGCCGGCGCGGAAGACCGTGCCCTCGCGGCGCATCTGGTCCAGCCGCTTGTCGAGGTGCTGCTTCTCCATCTTGAACTCGGGGATGCCGTAGCGCAGCAGCCCGCCGATCTTGTCGGCCCGCTCGTAGACGGCGACCGTGTGGCCGGCGCGGGTGAGCTGCTGGGCCGCGGCCAGGCCCGCGGGGCCGGAGCCGACGACGGCGACGGTGCGGCCCGAGAGCCACTCCGGCGGCTGGGGCCGGACCAGGCCGGACTCCCACGCCTTGTCGATGATCGAGACCTCGACGTTCTTGATGGTCACCGGGTCCTGGTTGATGCCCAGCACGCAGGCGGTCTCGCAGGGCGCCGGGCAGAGCCGGCCGGTGAACTCTGGGAAGTTGTTGGTCGCGTGCAGGCGCTCGATCGCGCCCTCCCAGTCGTCACGCCAGACCAGGTCGTTCCACTCCGGGATGATGTTCCCGAGCGGGCAGCCCTGGTGGCAGAACGGGATGCCGCAGTCCATGCAGCGGCCTGCCTGCTTGGTGATGATCGGGAGGAGGGCCCGGCCGGCGCTGCCCGGGTAGACCTCGTTCCAGTCCTTCACCCGCTCCTCGACCGGACGCCGGGTCGCGACCTCCCGGCCGTCCTTCAGGAATCCGCGCGGATCAGCCATGCTGAGCCACCCCCTCCATTCCTTCGCTGCGCTCATCCATGGAGTGCCTCCATCATGGCGTGGGCAGTCGCGTTCTCGTCGAGGCCCTCGGCCTCCGCCTTGGCCTTCGCCTCGAGCGACTTGCGGTAGTCGGTGGGCATGACCTGGGTGAACCGCGCCAGTGAGGTCTCCCAGTCGGCGAGCAGCGCCTCGGCGACCGTCGAGCCGGTCTCCTCCAGGTGCGCCCGCACCATCTGCTCGAGCTCGACGGCCGCGTCACCGGTGACGGGGCCGAGCTCGACGAGCTCGGTGTTGACCCGCTGCTCCTTCAGGTCGAGCACCCAGGCGACACCGCCCGACATGCCCGCGGCGAAGTTGCGGCCGGTCTTGCCCAGGACGGCCACCCGGCCGCCGGTCATGTACTCGCAGCCGTGGTCGCCCACGCCCTCGGTCACGGCCCGGACGCCGGAGTTGCGGACGCAGAACCGCTCGCCGACGCCGCCCCGGATGAAGATCTCGCCCCACGTGGCGCCGTAGCCGATGACGTTGCCGGCGATGATCTGCTCGCTGGCCTCGAAGGTCGCCGCGCGGTCGGGCCGCACGACGATCCGGCCGCCCGAGAGGCCCTTGCCGACGTAGTCGTTGGCGTCGCCCTCGAGCCGCAGCGTGATGCCCTTCGGCACGAACGCGCCGAAGGACTGGCCCGCCGAGCCGGTGAAGGTCAGGTCGATGGTGCCCTCGGGCAGCCCCTCGCCGCCGTACCTCTTGGTGACCTCGTGGCCGAGGATGGTGCCCACGGTGCGGTTGACGTTGCGGATCTTGACCTGGGCCCGGACCGGCTCGCCCTTCTCGAGGGCGTCCTGGGCCAACGGCACCAGCTCGGTCACGTCGAGCGACTTGTCGAGCGCGTGGTACTGGGACTTGGTGCAGTAGAGGTCCTGCTGCGGGAACGCGTCGCGGTCGGGCTGGTGCAGGATCGGCGTCAGGTCGAGGCCGGCCGCCTTCCAGTGGTCGACCGCCCGGGTGGCGTCCAGGCTGCCGACCTGGCCGATCGCCTCGTCGAGCGAGCGGAAGCCCAGCTCGGCCAGCAGCTCGCGGACCTCCTCGGCGATGTACTCGAAGAAGTTCACGACGTACTCGGCCTTGCCGGAGTAGCGCTCGCGCAGCACCGGGTTCTGGGTCGCGACGCCCACGGGGCAGGTGTCGAGGTGGCAGACCCGCATCATGATGCAGCCGGAGACCACCAGCGGCGCCGAGGCGAAGCCGTACTCCTCCGCGCCGAGCAGCGCGGCGACGACGACGTCGCGACCGGTCTTGAGCTGGCCGTCGGTCTGCACGACGATCCGGTCGCGCAGCCCGTTGAGCAGCAGCGTCTGCTGGGTCTCGGCCAGGCCGAGCTCCCAGGGACCGCCCGCGTGCTTGAGCGAGGTCAGCGGCGCCGCACCGGTGCCGCCGTCGTGGCCGGAGATCAGCACCACGTCGGCGTGCGCCTTGGAGACGCCCGCCGCGACCGTGCCGACGCCGACCTCGGAGACCAGCTTGACGTGGATGCGGGCCTGCGGGTTGGCGTTCTTGAGGTCGTGGATCAGCTGCGCCAGGTCCTCGATCGAGTAGATGTCGTGGTGCGGCGGCGGGCTGATCAGGCCCACGCCCGGCGTGGAGTGCCGGGTCTTGGCCACCCACGGGTACACCTTGTTGCCGGGCAGCTGGCCGCCCTCGCCGGGCTTCGCGCCCTGCGCCATCTTGATCTGGATGGCGGCGGAGTTGGTGAGGTACTCCGCGGTGACGCCGAAGCGACCGGACGCGACCTGCTTGATCGAGCTGCGCCGCTCGGGGTCGTAGAGG
>JAEZKN010000569.1 GCA_023415395.1 Actinomycetes bacterium | reverse complement strand
CCGTCAGCCTGCTGGGCGGCGGCTCCGCGGCGTACGCCGTCGACGCCAAGGGCGACACGATCACCGTGCGGATCCTCGACCGCTCCGACGCCGCCGGGCTCGAGGCTGCGCTCGCCGAGCACCGCATCAGCGCCGACGTGGACTACAGCGGCACCAGCGCGCTGTCGCTGATCGAAGGCGCCGGCGGCGCCCCGGAGCTCGTGCCTACCGACGACACGCCGCCCCCGGGCCAGCAGGCGCCTCGGGAGACCGCTCCGCAGTCGACCGTCGTGTCGTCCGGTGCTGAGGCCTGCCCGCGGGCGGACGGCGACCGGCTGCCGATCGCGATCGAGCGATCCGGCGACGGACTCGTCGTCACGCTGACCGGCCCGGCCGTCGCGGACGGCGCGGACCTGGAGCTGGCGATCTTCGCCGGCGGTCACACCGAGGGCGTCGCGGGGCTCTACCGAGACGGCGCGCTGACCTGCGGCGCGGCGACGGTCTGGGGCTCGGCGCGCTGATCACTCCGCCGGGCCGGCGGGGAGCCAGACCGTGAACACGGCTCCCCTGTCGGCCCGGTTGCGTGCCGCGACCATCCCGCCGTGCGCCTCGACGAGCTGTTGGACGATCGCGAGCCCGAGTCCGCTGCCGCCGGTCGCCCGGGTGCGGGAGGGGTCGGCCCGATAGAACCGCTCGAAGACCCGCAGCAGGTCGTCCGGCGCAATGCCGTCGCCCTCGTCGCCCACCTCGATCACGACTCCGCGCTCGCTCCCCTCGCCCGCGACCTGCACGTCGACCGTCACCGTCCCGTCGGCCGGCGAGTGCCGGATCGCGTTGGCCACCAGGTTGGAGACCACCTGGCGCACCCGCACGGGGTCGTGCCGGAGGACCGCGACCGTCACACCGGTCCGCGCGAGCTCCACCGACTCGGCGGCGGCCGTCGCCCGGTGGGCCAGGAGCGCCGCGTCCACGGTCGCCACGACGTCGGCCTCGGTGCGGTGCAGGCGGAGGCGACCGGCGTCGGCCTCGGCGAGCACGGCCAGGTCGTCGACGACGTGCTGGAGCACGGCGACCTCCTCCAGGAGCGAGGCGGTCCAGGCGTCGTCGCGGTCGAGGACGCCCTCGTGCCCGGCCTCGAGGTAGCCGCGCACGTTCGAGAGCGGGGTGCGCAACTCGTGGGCGACGTCGCTGACCATCCGGCGCCGCTGGCGGTCGGCGTCGGCGAGCGCCTGCGCCATCTCGTTGAAGGACCGGCCGAGCCGGGCGACCTCGTCGTTGCCGGAGACCGGCACCTGCGCCTCGAGGTGGCCCGCGGCCATCTCCTGGGTCGCGGCCGTCAGCCGGCGCACCGGTCGCAGCACCCGGCGCGACGCCAGCAGGCTGGCCACCCCGGCGACCGCGAGGATCACCAGCAACGCCACGACGATCCGCCCGCCGCCGACCCGGTCGACGAGGCCGCGCTGCACCTCCCGGATATCCGAGACGTAGAGGACAGCGTTCGGGGCGACGCGCGGACGCAGCTCACGGGTGAGCACCGCGGTCGCGCAGTCCTCCCAGGCCCGCGTGGTCGCCTCGGGCACGGCGGTGCCGGTCGCCACGGGCACGTGCACGGTGAGGACCTCCGGCGCGGCGCCGCCCTCGGCGGGAAGGAACCGCACCACGCGCGCGGCGACCCCGCGGCGGGAGAGACAGTCGCGCTCGCCCAGCGCCACGGCGTTCTGGAGCGCGACGATCCCGTCACCGACCGTCGCCCCGCGCAGGTCCCGGCACGTGGTCAGCACGAGGACCGATCCCGGCAGCCGCCCGACGGCCTCCTGGTCCGGGTCGTCCTCCAGGCACGCGCCGACCAGGCGGTCCTCGGCGCGCACCGCGGCCCGCAGCTGCGCTGCACCCGGTCGCGCCGACAACAGTGCCGGCGGCAGTGCGAGCGCGTCGTACGACGTGGGCACCTCGCGGGTCGCGGCGCCGAGCACCGCGGCCATCGGGTCGAGCAGCGCGGTCGGGTCCCCTCCGTGCTCGGCCTCGGACGCCGGTCCTGCGGAGCTGGCGACCGGCGCGCCGGCGACGTCCGTGAGGACGATCAACCGATCGGAGGACGCGGCGATCTCGGCCAGCAGCGGCCCGGCGCCGGACCAGTCAGGGTGGGCGCGCCCGTAGGCCTCCAGGCGGTCGACGATCGCGTCGTCGACGTCGGCGACCCGCACCTGCTCGCGCTCGGCGTCCATCCGGACGGCGTCGGCGGTCAGCACGGCGGTGGCGACGCTGGCGACGGCGGCGACCAGCACCGAGGCGAGCATCGAGCGCGCCAGCAGGCCCGGCGGGTTCATGGGCGCGTCGCCCCGGCCCGCTGCGATCTCACGGGCCACATCGTGGCAGCCGGTTGCGAAGAACCGGTGAAGATCGCTCACCCAGGCAGGTCTGACCGGTTGGACACGGGTTCTTCACACCCCGCTGCCAGCGTGCCGCCGTGATCTCTCCCCGCCTCCGACGCTTCCGGGCGCTCCTGCTCGTCGTGACCGGCTCCCTGGCGTGCGCCGCGCTCGGGTACGCCGCCGCCCTCACCATGGCGCCGACGCGGGGCGACGACGCGGGCGCACCGCCGACCGGGC
>JAEZKN010000546.1 GCA_023415395.1 Actinomycetes bacterium | reverse complement strand
GTCTCGGCCCGGGCCGCCCGGACCTCGCGCTCGGTGCGCGACCGGGCACGCACCAGCGCGGCGCCGAGCACCAGCGCGACCAGCGCCAGCCCGACGGCCACCCCGGGCACGATCCAGTCCTGCATGGTCACCGACCCTATCGCGGGACGCGAGACCCGCCGCTGCGTGCCTCAGGGGCACCGGACCCGTCGCGCGTCGCGTACGAGCGGGCCGGGACCGGGCCGGGCCTGGTCAGTGTCCGCGGATGAGCCGCCGGACCCGCTCCCAGCGCTCCTTGATCGCGGCCTCGGCCCCGAGGGACGTCGGCTGGTAGTACTCCCGGTCGAGGACGACGTCGGGGGCGTACTGCTGCTCGGCGATGCCGAAGGGCTCGTCGTGGCTGTACTTGTAGGTCGCGCCGTGACCGATCTTCTTCGCGCCGGCGTAGTGGGCGTCGCGCAGGTGCGGCGGGACCTGGCCGATCTTGCCGGCCCGGACGTCGGCGATCGCCGCGCCGATCGCGGTGGTGACGGCGTTCGACTTCGGGGCGACGGCCAGGGCGATCGTCGCGTGCGCGAGGGTCAGCTGGGCCTCGGGCATCCCGATCAGCTGGACGGTCTGGGCGGCCGCGACCGCGGTCTGGAGCGCGGTGGGGTCGGCCAGCCCGACGTCCTCGGAGGCCAGGATCATCAGTCGCCGCGCGATGAACCGGGGGTCCTCCCCCGCCTCGAGCATCCGGGCCAGGTAGTGCAGGGCGGCGTCCGCGTCGGAGCCGCGCACCGACTTGATGAAGGCGCTGACGACGTCGTAGTGCTGGTCGCCCTGCCGGTCGTAGCGCACCGCCGCGCGGTCCACCGCGGTCTCCGCGGTGGCCAGGTCGACCGTGTCGAGGCCCTGGGAGGCCGCGCTGCCCGCCGCGGCCTCGAGGTAGGTCAGGGAGCGGCGGGCGTCGCCGCCGGCCAGGCGCACCAGGTGCTCGAGCGCCTCCTCGTCGACCTTGATGGCGCCGCCCAGCCCGCGCTCGTCGGCGATCGCCTGGTCGAGCACGGCCCGCACGTCCTCGTCGGTGAGCGACTCCAGCCGCAGCAGGAGGCTGCGGGAGAGCAGCGGCGAGATCACGCTGAAGAAGGGGTTCTCGGTCGTCGCGGCGATCAGCGTGACCCACCGGTTCTCCACGCCCGGCAGGAGGGCGTCCTGCTGGGCCTTGCTGAAGCGGTGGACCTCGTCGACGAAGAGCACCGTCTCCCGGCCGGTGGCCACGAGCTCGGCGCGCGCCGAGTCGATCGCCGCACGTACCTCCTTGACGCCCGCCGACACCGCCGAGACCTCGACGAAGCGGCGATCGGTCTGGTTGCTGACGATGGAGGCGATCGTCGTCTTGCCGGTGCCGGGCGGCCCCCAGAGCAGCAGCGACATCGACTGGTCGCCCTCGACCAGCCGGCGCAGCGGGGACCCTGCGGCGCGCAGCTGCGCCTGCCCGACCAGCTCGTCGAGCGTGCGCGGGCGCATGCGGACCGCGAGCGGCGCCGACGCGTGCGTGTTCGCGTTCAGCGAGCCGCCCCCCGCCCGCGCCCCCGACGAGGCGGCGGATCCGGGGGCGGAGAAGAGTCCTTCGTCTTCCATGGATCCCCCGTCGGTCGAGTGGCGAGCGCTAGCGAGCGTACCGAGACGCGCTGACTCCCATGGTCCCCCCGTCTCGTCCCTTCGTCGGTCGAGGAGCGAGCGCCAGCGAGCGTATCGAGCCCCCCCGACCACCACGGCCCCCCGTCGGTCGAGCAACCCAGCGACTGCCGTGGCTTCGTCGGTCGAGCAACCCAGCGACTGCCGTGGCTTCGTCGGTCGAGTAGCGAGCGCCAGCGAGCGTATCGAGACCCGGTGGCCCACCAACGCAGAACGCCAGGTCGCCGGGCCCTCGACACGCCAGACGGTCGCTCTCTCGTCGCTCGCGCGACGAGAGAGCGACCGGTCGTCCTGGCTCAGGCGCTGGCCATCGTCTTGCGGTCGAGGTCGAACCACGTGTCGGCGAAGCCGGGCTCGTTGCCGATCGCCGGGGAGGGCGTCGCCCCCGGGTCCGGCGCGCCGGTGTCGTCGACCCCGAGCAGCGAGGCCGTGACCGGGTGCTCGGGGTGCTTGCCCAGCTCGCCCGCGAAGTGGCAGGCGACCTTGTGGCGCTTGCCGACCTGGAGCAGCGGCGGCTCGACCCGGGCGCAGATCTCCTGGGCCAGGGGGCACCGGGTGCGGAAGCGGCAGCCCGAGGGCGGGTTGATCGGGCTCGGCACGTCGCCCTGGAGCCGGATCCGCTCGCGCCGGCCGCCGATCGCCGCCTGCTTCACGTCCGGCACCGCGGAGAGCAGCGCCTGCGTGTAGGGGTGGTTCGGCCGGTTGTAGAGCGTCTCCCGGTCCGCGATCTCGACGATCTTGCCGAGGTACATGACCGCGACCTCCGGGCAGAAGTGCCGGACGACGGCGAGGTCGTGCGCCACGAAGAGGAAGGAGATGTCGAACTCCTTCTGGAGGTCCTGGAGCAGGTTGATGACCTGCGCCTGGATCGACACGTCGAGCGCCGAGACGGGCTCGTCCGCGACCAGCAGCTTGGGCTGGAGCGTCAGCGCGCGGGCGATGCCGATGCGCTGGCGCTGGCCGCCCGAGAACTCGTGCGGGTAGCGGTTGTAGTGCTCCGGGTTGAGACCGACGATCTCGAGGAGTTCCTGCACGCGCGAGAGGATCTTGTTCTTCGGGACGACCTCGTGGATGGCCAGCGGGGCGCCGACGATCGCGCCGACCGTGTGCCGCGGGTTCAGCGAGGTGTAGGGGTCCTGGAAGATCATCTGGATCTCGCGGCGCAGCGGCTTGAGCTGGCGCGCGGACCGCTGGGCGATGTCCTCGCCCTCGAAGAGGATCTGCCCGCCGGTGGGCTCGTAGAGCCGCGTGATCATCCGGCCGGTGGTCGACTTGCCGCAGCCCGACTCGCCCACGAGTCCGAGCGAGCCGCCCTTGGGGACCTGGAAGGAGACACCGTCGACGGCCTGGACGTGACCCACGGTGCGCCGGATCAGGCCCGAGGACTTCACCGGGAAGTACATCCGGAGGTCCTTGACCTCGAGGATCGCCTCGGCGTTCGGGTCCAGGACCGAGGGAGCGTGACCCTCGACCGCCGGGACCGGCGTGGCGAGGTCGCCCGGGGTCGCCGGGTCCTCGTTCGGCGTGCCGGCTCCTGCCGACAGCTGGTCGCTCATCGCTCCTCCACCAGGTCCGGCGCGATCTCCGGCAGGACCTCTCGTTCGAACACGGCATCGGGGTTGGCGAGGTGGCACCGCTTGAGGTGCCCCTCGCGCCGCGTGCCGGGGGCCAGCTCGGGCAGCACGGTCGTGCACAGGTCGCCGGGCACCTTGTCGCGGTGCAGGCACCGCGGGTGGAACGCGCAGCCGCTGGGCGGCGTGAGCAGGCTCGGCGGGTTGCCCGGGATCGGGATCAGCTGCGCGGAGGTGTCACCGGTGACCTCGGGGACGCTGGAGAGCAGGCCCCAGGTGTAGGGCATCTCCGGGTGCGTCAGGATCTCCTTGCAGCTGCCGTACTCGACCGCACGGCCGGCGTACATCACGAGTACGTCGTCGGCGGTCTCGGCGACCACCCCGAGGTCGTGGGTGATGATGATGATCGCCGAGTCGAACTCGCGCTGCAGGTCCTGGAGCAGGTCCAGGATCTGCGCCTGCACCGTCACGTCCAGCGCCGTCGTCGGCTCGTCGGCGATCAGCAGC
>JAEZKN010000527.1 GCA_023415395.1 Actinomycetes bacterium | reverse complement strand
GGAGCGCCGCCTCCATCCGCACGTCCGCTCATCGCTGCGAGTGCGTTTGGATTTCCAGGGCTCGAGCGGACCCGAGAAATGGGACACACCCAGTCAGACGAGCAGCCTGGCCTTGGCCTGCGCGAACTCCTCGTCGCTGAGCGCTCCCTGCTGGTTGAGCTGGTGCAGCCGCTCGATCTCGCCGGCCGTGCTCGGCCCGCCGGCGACGCTCTGGACGTAGGTCCGCATCTGCTCCTCCTGCCGCTGCGCGTCCCGGACGGCGTGCTGCCCCATCTTCCTGCCCCGGGCGATCAGGTAGACCAGCACGCCCAGGTAGGGCAGGACCACCACGAAGCCCGTCCAGAGAGCCTTGCCCCAGCCCGACAGGTCGTCGCTGCGGAAGATGTCGGAGAACACCGAGATGAGCAGCCAGATCCAGATGAAGAAGAGGAAGAACCAGAGCATCGTCCAGAATGCATCCCCGACGGTGTACTCCCAGACAGTCGTCATGACACGAACCTTTCGGTGAGAGGGGTCAGCGGTAGTTCCGCAGCTGGACGCTCAGGGCCCAGATGACGCAGGCGTTGAGGGCGATGATCACGATCGCCCAGAGGGGGTAGTGCGGGAGCCAGGCGAAGTTCGTGAGCATGGCGAGGCCCGCGATGAGCATGCCGACGACCTGGGCCCAGGACTGGCGGGTCATGATCCCGATGGCCACGGCGGCCGAGATGACGCCGAGCACCAGGTGCGCCCAGCCCCACGCGGTGGCGTCGAAGCCGAAGGTGTAGTCCGCACCGGCGAAGAAGCTCTCGGGGTCGTTGATCGCTGCCAGCCCTTGGAGGATCTCCATGAGCGACGTCAGCAGCAGCACCACGGCCGCGAAGGTGACGGTGACGTCCGCGAGGGCGCCCCGTCCTGAGTAGTCGATCTCGCTGCGGGTCTCGGTGTTCATCGGCGGTTGCCTCCTCGTCAGGAACGTCCGGCTGCTGCTGGCGACGCCCTCACGCGCCGTACCGCTGGAGGAAGAGCGCCTCGGCGAGCGCAAGGCGCTCGATCTCGCCGGGGTCGACGCTCTCGTTCGGGGCGTGGATGAGCGCGAGCGGCTCCTCGACGCCCATGAGGATCAGCTCGGCCCCGGGGAAGGTCTCGGCAAAGACGTTGCACAGCGGGATGGACCCGCCCTGGCCGAGCAGCACCGGCTCGCGGCCGTAGGCCTCCTGCATGGCCGCGCGCATCGCGGCGTACGCCGGGCCGTCGGTCTCGGCGCGGAAGGGAGCGCCGGTCGCCTCGGTCTCGACCGTCGCGGTCACGCCCCAGGGGGCGGCCGCCTCGAGGTGGCTGCGCAGGGCGGACTCGGCCTGGTCGGGCGTCGTTCCGGGCGGGATCCGCAGGTTCAGCCGCGCCCGCGCACGCGGCACGATCGCCGCCGCCGAGCCCACCACCGGAGGGCAGTCGATGCCCAGGACGGTCAGCGCCGGCCGGGCCCAGAGCATGTCCGACACGCTCCCGGAGCCGAGCAGCGACTCGCCCTCTCCCAGCTGCGCGTCCCTCCGGAACGCCTCCGGGTCGTACGGCGCACCCGCCCACGTCTGGGTGTTGTCGAGGCCTGCCACCGTGGTGTTGCCGGCCGCGTCGCGCAGCGAGCCGAGCATCGCCACCAGCGCCGCCAGGGCGTCGGGTGCCGGGCCGCCGAACATGCCGGAGTGCAGCTCGGTGGTGTTGGCCTCGACGCGCACCACCACGTTGACCATGCCGCGCAGGCTGACGGTGACAGCGGGCGCGCCGACCGCGGCGTTGCCCGTGTCGCACACGAGGATCGCGTCGGCGCGCAGCAGGTCGGCGTGCTCCGGCACGAAGCCCTCGAGACCGCCGGTGCCCTGCTCCTCCGACCCCTCGACCACCAGGCGCAGGTTGACCGGCACCTCGTCGCCCAGAGCCCGCAGCGCCGTCAGGTGCATGAGGATGTTGCCCTTGCAGTCCGCGGCCCCGCGCCCGAACCAGCGGCCGTCGACCTCGGTGAGCTCGAAGGGCGGGGTGCGCCAGGCGTCGTCGTCGAGCGGCGGCTGGACGTCGTAGTGCGCGTAGAGCAGCACCGTCGGTCCGTCCGGGACCGGGCCGGGCCGGGAGCCGACGACGGCCATGCTCCCGTCGGCCGTCTCGTGGAGCCCCGCGTCGGCGAAGCCGATCTCCCGGAAGGCGTCCAGGACCCACTGCGCGGCGCGGGCGCACTCCTCCGGCGGGAACTGCCGGGCGTCGGCCACCGAGGGGATGGCCACCAGCTCGGCCAGCTCGGCCCGCGCCCGAGGCATCAGCCCCGCCACCCGGTCGGCCAGGTCGCTCACTGGTTGATCACGTCCTCGAACTCGAAGTCCTCGAGCCGGTCGGCGAGGTCGTCGAGCTCGTCGGGGCAGTAGGTGCGGATCACCAGCAGCTCGAAGGCGACGACGCGCTCGTCGACGATGACCGGACGCTGGCCCGGGCCGGCCGCGCCGTTGGTCAGCTGGGAGTTGAGGACGGCGCGCTTGAGCGCGTTGCCGGGGTCCTCGCAGATGGCCCCGCCGTCGTCACCGAGCACCCGGACGACCTGGCCGTGCGACGGAGCCCGCGCACCGGACTCCACCAGGGCCGCGATCAGCTCGTCCGCCTTCTCGCTCGCCTTCGCCGAGGAGCGTGCCGCGCTGAACGTGAGCAGCGCGACGACGGCGAGGACGACGAGCAGCCCCAGCGCGACCCAGTAGATCCAGGTCCGCTTGTCGTCCTCGACCTCGTACTCGACGTGGTGCTCGACGTGCTCGCTCATGCCGGCACCTCCTCCCCGTCCGCCGCGGATCCGGTCAGCTTCCAGTGCGGCTTGCGCAACCGGTAGAAGAGGAACGGCACGAGCAGCCCGAGACCGAGCGCACCGCCGCCGACGATCAGGACGTACACCGCAGGGCTGCCGCCACCGAACTGCGACGGCGGCACGAAGCCGATGAGCAGGGCCGCGAGCGAGGCGGCGAAGCCGACGCCGCAGAGCGCGCCGAGCGCGGGGGCTCGGAACCCGCGCGGATGGTCGGGGTGACTCTTGCGCAGCCGCACGGCCGCCACGAACATCAGCAGGTAGACGATGAGGTAGACCTGCGTGGTGATCACCGAGAAGATCCAGTAGGCGCTGGACACGTCGGGGATCAGGGCGTAGCCCATCGCGATCACCGTGGTGATGACACCCTGCGTGACCAGGATGTTCTGCGGGACGCCGTGCTTGTTGAGCTTCTGGAGGAACGGCGGGAGGTAGCCCTCCTGGCGCGAGATCATCAGCAGGCCCTTGGACGGGCCGGCCAGCCAGGTGAGCATCCCGCCCAGGGACGCGGCGACGAGCATGACGCCGAAGAGGGGCGTCAGCCACTGGGTACCGAACTCGGCGAAGACCGCGTCGAAGGCCTGCATCACCCCGGCCGTCAGCGAGAGCTCCTCGGCCGGGACGATCCAGGCGATGGCCAGCGCCGGGAGGATGAAGATCACCAGTACCAGGCCCATGGCGAGGAACATCGCCTTGGGGAACTCCTTGGCCGGGTCCTTCAGCGACCCGACGTGCACTGCGTTCATCTCCATGCCGGAGTAGGACAGGAAGTTGTTGACGATGAGCACGAGGCTGGCCAGGCCCGCCCACGCCGGGAGCAGGTGGCCCGCGTCCATCGGGGCGGCGGACTCGTTGCCCTGGCCGAGGAACACCATGCCCAGCAGGACGAGGACGGCGCCGGGGATCAGCGTGCCGATGATCAGACCGCCGCTGGCCAGGCCGGCGACCCCCTGGGTGCCGCGCGACGACACCCACACCCCGGTCCAGTAGACGACGACGATCACGCACGCCGTCCAGACGCCGCTGGACGCCAGGGCCGGGTTGATGACGTAGGCGAGGGTGCTGGCCACGAAGCCCAGCAGGCTCGGGTAGTAGAAGATCGTCATCGCGAACTGGCACCACACGGCGAGGAAGCCCAGCGGCTTCGACAGCCCCTGCGAGACCCAGTTGTAGACGCCGCCCTTCCAGCCCGAGGCGAGCTCGGCCGAGACCAGCGAGGTCGGCAGCAGGAAGACGATGGCCGGCACGACGTAGAGGAAGACGCAGGCCAGGCCGTAGACGGCCATGGTCGGCGCCGCGCGCAGGCTCGCGACCGAGCTGGTCGTCATCATCGCCAGCGCGATCCACGAGATCCACACCGCCTTGGGCGGCGCGGCCGTGGCCGCGGCGCGAGCCACCGGCTCCCCGGCGGGGACATCCATCGCACTCATGCGCTCATGCTGGCGACGGGTGACCGGCTGCGGCTCACCTGAGACGGGTGATCACTCGACCGATCGCAGGTGGCGGTCGGTGGTGTTGAGCCGGCGCGCGCCGGCGTCGGTGACGGTCACGATGTCCTCGATGCGCACGCCGAGCTCGCCGGGGAGGTAGATCCCCGGCTCGACCGAGAAGCACATGCCGGGCACGAGCGGGAGCTCCTCGCCCTCGACGAGGTACGGCGGCTCGTGGGTCGTGACGCCGATGCCGTGCCCGGTGCGGTGGATGAACCGCTCGCCGTACCCCGCCTCGGTGATGACGGCCCGGGCGGCGCGGTCGACCTCCTGGCAGGCGACGCCCGGTCTCACCGCGTCCACCCCGGCCTGCTGCGCCAGCCGGACGACCTCGTGCACCTCCCGGGTCCGCGCGTCGGGCTCCCCCACGCAGACCGTGCGGCTGGTGTCGGAGCCGTAGCCGTGCATCAGCCCGCCGAAGTCGAGCACCACGCAGTCACCGACCTCGATCGTGCGCTCGCCCGCCTCGTGGTGGGGATCGGCGCCGTTGGGCCCCGAGCCGACGACCGTGAAGTCGACCTGCTCGTGCCCGTGCTCGCGCAGCAGGGCGGCGAGGTCCCCCGCGACCTCGGTCTCCCTGCGTCCGGAGAAGCGCACCTCGAGGATCTGCTCGTACGTCGCGTCCGCGGCCGCGCCGGCGGCGGCGAGGCGGGCGAGCTCGTTGTCGTCCTTGACCGCTCGCAGCATCGGCAGCCGCCGCGTGACCGAGTCGTAGGTCGTGCCGGGCAGCGCCGCTTGGAGGCCGAGCAGGTGCATCGCCCACGCGCTGTCGGACACGGCGTAGCGGCCGTCGGGCCGCAGCAGCCCCCGGGGGAGGGCGTTGGGGTCGGGGCCGGCGCGCCAGTCCACGACGGTCGTCGCCGCCGTGCCGTCGGCACGCTCGGCGTCCGGCCGCTCGAGCGTCGGCACGAGCAGGGTCGGCTCCCGGTCGGCGGCGAGGACCAGCAGCGTGAGCCGTTCGGTGACCGCGGTCGGCCGGTAGCCGGTCAGCCAGACCAGGTCGGGTCCGGGCGTGACCAGGACCCCGTCCACGCCTGCCTCCTGACCGTCGGCGACCACCCGGGCCATCCGGGCGGCGTAGTCGTCGCGGGTGAAGGGGACCGTGCTCATGACGCGCTCCCGGAGGCCGAGGTCGGGATGGTGTGGACCGCAGCGGCGGCCGACGCAGCGGCGTCCTGGGCGGTGCCCTGCGCCTCGCGGTAGCGGCGGATGGCGAGGACGGCGAGCAGGACGCCGATCACGCTGATCACCGCCATCACCCAGGACGCCGCGGCGAGGCCGGCGGCGAGGGCATCGGAGGAGCTCTCCCCGTCGTCGACCCGGCCCGCCTGCACCGTGCCGTAGACGGTGGCGACGAGGGCGGTGGCGACCGCGGCCCCGACGTACCGCGCCATGTTGGAGACCCCGGAGGCGCTGCCGACCTGCTCCTGCGGCACGCAGGCGGTGGCGGCCGAGGACGCGGGCCCGTTGGTCAGGCCCATGCCGACCGCGATCGCGAGGATCGGCAGGAGGAAGGACGCGTAGGCCCAGGAGGACTGGGTGAAGCCGACGGCGACGAAGCCCGCCGTCATCAGGATGAACCCGACCCCGATCACCTGGCGTCCCCCCAGCCGGTGGGCGAGCCGCGGGACGAACGGGGCGATCACCACGAGGCCCACGGTCGCGGGGAGGGTGGCGATGCCCGCCTCGAGCGGGCTGAAGCCGAGTGCGTCCGGGCTCTGGAAGTAGAGGCTGAGGACGTACATCAGGCCGTTGATGGTGCCGGCGCCGATGAGGATCGCGAGCGTCGAGCCCACGAGGACCCGGTTGCGCAGCAGGCCGAGGTCGAGCAGCGGCACGGCGACCCGCTTCTCGGTGATGACGAAGAGGACGCCGAAGACGACCGTCGCGGCGAAGCAGCCGAGCGTGGCCGGCGAGAACCAGCCCCAGTCGCCGCTCTTGGTGAAGCCGTAGATGAGCGGCACGAGCGTGGCGGCGACCAGCAGCGTGCCGAGGTAGTCGATCGACCGCGCCCGGTCCTCGTCGCGCGACTCCGCGATCGTGCCGTAGGTCAGCACCATGCAGACGACCGCGATGCCGGCGTCGATCCAGAAGAGGCCCTGCCACCCGGAGACGTCCACCAGGACGCCGCCGACCAGGGGCCCGGCCGCCGCTCCGACCGCCGCCGCCGCACCCCACAGCGACACGAACTTCAGCTGCTGGTCGCCCGAGGTGGCCACGGTGAGCAGGCTCAGGCCGCACGCGAGGATCGTGGAGCCCGCCGCGCCCTGCACGACCCGGCCCGCGATCACCATGCCGCCGGACTCCGCCAGCGCGATGAGGACGCAGGAGGCCACGAAGAGCAGCAGGCCGACCTGGAAGACCCGCTTGCGGCCGAACACGTCGCCGAGCGAGCCGGAGGTGATGATCACCGCGGCGCCCACCAGCGAGTAGCCGGTGACGGCCCACTGGAGCGTCTCGACACCCATCCCGGTGTCCTCACTGATCGCCGGCAGGAGGATGCTCACCGCGGACGTGTTCGCGTTGACGACCAGGGTGGACAGGCAGGTGGCGGCGAGGACGCCGCCGGCTCGGCTCGACACCCTCGCGACGCTAGGGGCGAGCCCGGGACACCTCTTCACCCGAACTGGGCGAGTCGCCGCCGCGCGTGGTCGACGAGACTGTCCCGTGTGGCGGGTCCGGACGGCAGGCGCTGGCGAGCGGCGCTGGGCCGGCGGCGGTCGCCGCCCCCGCCGCGGCCGGAC
>JAEZKN010000494.1 GCA_023415395.1 Actinomycetes bacterium | reverse complement strand
AGGCGATCTTCTACACCTCCGGCAAGGTCTCCAACGAGGCGGCGTTCCTCTACCAGCTCTTCGTGCGCGCCTACGGCACCAACAACCTGCCCGACTGCTCGAACATGTGCCACGAGTCCACCTCGGTCGCGCTCGCCGAGACGATCGGCATCGGCAAGGGCTCGGTCACGCTCGAGGACGTCCACCGCGCCGAGCTCATCGTGATCATGGGCCAGAACCCCGGCACCAACCACCCGCGCATGCTCTCGGCGCTGGAGGAGGCCAAGCGCAACGGCGCGAGGATCATCGCGGTCAACCCGCTCAAGGAGACCGGCCTGGTCCGCTTCAAGAACCCCCAGAAGCCGCGCGGGGTCGTCGGGCCGGGCACCGACCTCGCCGACCTCTACCTGCAGGTGCGGACCAACGGCGACCTCGCCCTGATGCAGGCGCTCGGCCACCTGCTGCTCGAGGCCGACGCCGTCGACCACGACTTCGTCGAGCGGCACACCACCGGCTTCGAGGAGTACGCCGCCGCGCTCGGTGACCTCGACTGGGACGCCGTCCTCCGGTCGACCGGGCTCGAGCGCTCGGAGATCGAGCGCGCGGCGCGGATGCTGCAGGAGTCCGACAAGACCGTCTTCTGCTGGGCCATGGGCATCACCCAGCACCGCAACGCCGTCGCGACGGTGAAGGAGATCGCGAACGTCGCGTTCCTCCAGGGCAACATCGGCAAGCCGGGGGCCGGCCTGTGCCCCGTGCGCGGCCACTCCAACGTCCAGGGCGACCGGACCATGGGCATCTGGGAGCGGGTCCCCGACCACTTCCTCGACGCGCTCCAGTGCGAGTTCGGGTTCGACCCGCCGCGCGAGCACGGGCTGGACAGCGTGGCGGCGATCAAGGCGCTGCGCGACGGCGACGCGAAGGTCTTCGTGGGCCTGGGCGGCAACTTCGTCTCGGCCGCGCCCGACACCTCGGTCACCGAGGAGGCGCTGCGCTCCGCAGACCTCACCGTGCACGTCTCCACCAAGCTCAACCGCTCGCACGTCGTGCACGGCAAGGAGGCCCTGATCCTCCCGCCGCTCGGCCGCAGCGAGCGGGACCTGACCGGCGGTCGCCTCCAGCGGGTGACCGTCGAGGACTCCATGTCGGCGGTGCACTCCTCGCACGGCCCCCTCGAGCCCGCCTCGCCGCACCTGCGCTCGGAGGTCGACATCATCTGCTCGCTCGCCGAGGCGACACTGCCGGACGGACGCGGCATCCCCTGGTCGGAGTTCCGCGCCGACTACGGCGAGATCCGGCGCCGGATCTCCCGGGTCGTGCCGGGCTGCGCGGCCTACGGCGAGAAGGTCGACAAGCCCGGCGGCTTCACGCTGCCGCACCCGCCGCGCGACACCCGCACCTTCCCGACCAAGGCCGAGCGGGCGATCTTCACCGTCAGCCCGCTCGAGGTCCTCCAGGTCCCGCCGGGGCGGCTGGTGCTGCAGACGATCCGGTCCCACGACCAGTTCAACACCACGATCTACGGCCTCAGCGACCGCTACCGCGGCATCGAGGGCGGCCGGCGCGTGATCTTCCTGCACCGCGACGACATCGCCGACCTCGGGTTCGCCGAGGGCGACCACGTCGACATCATCAGCGAGTGGGAGGACGGCACCGAGCGCCAGGTGCCGACGTTCCGCGTCGTCGCCTACGACCAGCCGCGGGGCTGCGCGGCCGCCTACTACCCCGAGACGAACCCGCTGGTGCCGCTCGAGCACACCGCCGAGGGCAGCAACCAGCCGGCGTACAAGTCGGTCATCGTGCGCCTCGAGCGCTCCGACGGCGGGCGGACCGGCGTCGTGCAGGCCAGCGACGCCAACAAGGTCACGCCGGCGGGCCGCGGCGACGAGAGCAAGCGGTACGTCGACCCGCCGCAGCTGAGCTGACCCGAGCCACACCCGAGCCACAATGGTCCGGTGAGCAACCTCGAGGACCGGCCCGACGAGCTGGAGTGCGTGACGCACCCCGCCGCCGGTGTGGAGATCATGACGCCGCGCGACGTCCCGCTCGGGGGGCCGCGCGCGATGCGCGTGCGGCGTACCCTCCCGCAGCGCCAGCGCTCGCTCATCGGCGCCTGGTGCTTCGTCGACCACTACGGGCCCGACCGGGTCGCCGACACCGGCGGCATGGTGGTGCCGCCGCACCCCCACACCGGCCTGCAGACGGTGAGCTGGCTCTTCGAGGGCGAGGTCGAGCACCGCGACAGCGCCGGCCACCACGCGATGGTGCGCCCCGGCGAGGTCAACCTGATGACCGCCGGGCGCGGGATCAGCCACTCCGAGGTGTCGCCGGCCTCGACCCGGACCCTGCACGGCGCCCAGCTCTGGGTCGCCCTGCCCGACTCGGCGCGGCACACCGACCCGACCTTCGAGCACCACGCGCCGCAGCCGGTGGTGGGCCCGGGCTGGGAGGCGAAGGTCTTCCTCGGCTCGCTGCTCGGCTCCACCTCGCCGGTCGAGACGTTCACCCCGCTGCTCGGTGCCGAGCTCCGCCTCGAGCCCGGCACCCGCATCGACGTCGACGTCGACGCCGCGTTCGAGCACGGCGTGCTGGTCGACGCCGGCGTGGTCGAGGTGGACGGCGTCGAGGCGAAGCCGAGCGACCTGGCCTACGTCCCGCCCGGGCGTACGACGCTCGCGTTGGCTGCCGGTGACCAGCCGGCGCGCCTGCTCGTGCTCGGCGGCCCGCCCTTCGGCGAGAGCATCGTGATGTGGTGGAACATCGTCGCCCGCACCCACGAGGAGGTCGTCGAGTGGCGCGCGGCCTGGCAGGCGCAGATCACCGACGCCGGGCTCGTCGACGGGTGGTTCGGCATCCCCGTCGGTGACGAGCGCGCCCCCATCCCCGCCCCACCCCTGCCCAACGCCCGCCTCCGCGAGCGCCGCTGAGGTCTCGATACGCCCGCCTTCGTCGGTCGAGTAGCGAGCGCCAAGCCGCCTTCGTCGGTCGAGTAGCGAGCGCCAGCGAGCGTATCGAGACCCCGAGTCCGCCGAAGCGCCTTGGTCGGTCGAGCAGCGGGCGCTGGTGGGTCTCGATACGACCGCTCGTTCCTCGCGGGCTACTCGACCGACGAAGCACATCTCGCGGACGAGCAGCGAGACCTCACCCGGTGTCGGTGCCGTCCGTCAGGATGACCCCATGCAGGTGGTGATCGGGGAGGACGGCGTCGCGCGGTGCCCGTGGGCGGGCGGCCCGGGCGACATGCGCGACTACCACGACGAGGAGTGGGGTCGCCGGGTGCACGGGGAGGCGGCGTACCTCGAGCGGCTGACGCTCGAGGCCTTCCAGTCCGGCCTGTCCTGGTCGACGATCCTCCACAAGCGACCGGCGTTCCGCGAGGCCTTCCACGGCTTCGACGCCGACGCGATCGCGGCCTTCGGCCCCGATGACGTCGAGCGGCTGATGCAGGAGCCGCGCATCGTCCGCAACCGGCGCAAGATCGAGGCCGCGGTGACCAACGCCCGCGCCACCGTCGCGCTGCGCGAGGACGGCGGTCTCGAGGCGTTCGTGCTCTCCTTCGCCCCCGACGGACCCCACGACGAGCTCGCGACGACCTCCGCCGAGTCGGTCGCGCTCTCCACGGGCCTGAAGAAGCGCGGCTTCGCCTTCGTCGGACCGACCACGATGTACGCGCTGATGCAGGCGATCGGGATCTTCGACCCGCACCTCGAGGGCTGCTTCAGGCGAGGAAGCTGAGGATCTCCTCGGCCACCCGGTCCGGCTGCTCGAGCTGGAGGAAGTGCCCGGCGTCAGGGACGACCGTCGCGCCCGCGAGCCGGGCCAGCCCCGCCTCCAGGCACCGGTCGTCCGCGCCGTGCAGCACCAGCAGCGGACGCACTGGTGCGGCGAGCGCCGGCGCGAGACCGCGCC